>JAYRJH010000262.1:0-4438 GCA_041906415.1 Sphingomonas sp.
AAGCCCTGTTCCTGCCACGCGGCGAAGCGCCGCGCGTCGGCGGCGCGGCGCGCCTGCTCGGCCTGCCAGTGGCGCTGCGCCGCCCAGTCCTGCCGGGCGTAATCGACCCACATCGGCTGGCGCGCACGGGCCGCGCCCCATTGCTGCCGTTCCTGGAACCAGTCGGCGCGCCGCTGCGTCCAGGCCTGCGCGCTGATCGCGATCCGCTGCTCGAACGACGCCCGCCACAGGTCGCGCCCGCGCACCAGATAGCGCGAGGCATAGATTACCTGCGGCCCGTAATCCGCCCAGGGCACCACCGCTCCGTCCGGGGCATAGACCACCGCGAGCTGCCCGTCGTCATAGCCGTATGAATAATAGGGATCGCGGACGAAATACGGCTCGTCCGCGCCGGGCCGGTAGTAATAGGTGCGGTAGCCGCCGGAGACCGGCTCGGCGAAGACGACCGAATCGTCATAGCCCTGCCACGCCCACGGTTCGACCCCGTCATAGTCGAAGCCGTAATCGGGCGGCGCCTCTCCCAGCGCGTCGGCGAACTGGTAGGCCGCGTCGGCATAGGCATATTCCGCCCCGCTGCCGGCGCCGCGCACGCGGACGGTGCGGATCGGGCGCGCCTCCGGCAACGCGGCGGCGCGCGGCGCGATGGCGGCGGGAGCGGGCGGCGCGTCCGTCATCGGCAGCGTCGCGGGCAGATCGGGCAGCGGGGCGGCGGCGCTCTGGTTGTTGAGCAGCGCCTGCTGGTCGGCCGCCGGGCGGTTGCAACCGGCGAGCGCCAGCGCAGCGAAAGCCACCGAGGCGCCGAAGCGGGAAAAGCGAAATCCGGTCATCGCATGTGACTCCATCCTCCCTCCCGGTTACGTGCCTGGCATAACGCGCGGCGGATGAACGGGTTCTGGGCGGCCGGTTCATCGGGGAGCAGGATTTGGCGCGAGCGGGGGCTGGCTCAGCTATAGTTGAAGCTGATGCTGATGCGCTCGTCCCTGGCGTTGTTCGGCATCACCTCGTGCCGCAGCCAGCTTTCCCACAGGAACACGCCGCCGCGCGACGGCTCGGCATAGACGAACATGTCCGGGCGGACGGGGGCGGCCATCAGCATCGGCAGGCGCGGGTCCTCCAGCTTGAGCGCGCCGGAACCGGGGGGTACCGCGACATAGAAGGTGCCGGAGATCACGCTGTGCGGATGGATGTGGCCGCTATGGGTGGCGTGGCGCTTCATCACATTGACCCACAGGCTGTCGAGCCGGAGCTTCCGCCCGAGATCAAGCCGCAACTCGCCGGCGAAGGCCGCGACATGCCTGTCCAGCCTGCGCTTCAGCGCGGCGAAGGCGGGATCGCGCGCGGGCAGGTCGTCGAGCGAGGCGTAGCTCGTATAGCCGCGATAGCCGTTCGCGCGCGACCATGAGCGGCCAGCGCCATCCTCCTCGGCGAGCAGGCGGGCGGATTGTTCGAGATCGGCGATCAGCGCCTCGTCGGCGATGCGGTCTTCATAGAACAGGGTGGGGAACAGGGCGCGGACGGCCATGGCTCAATTCTCCAGCCGGAGCGCGATATCGTTCATGAATCGCGCATCGTCGCCGGCCGCCAGCAAAGGCGCCTCGGCCGCGATCGCGCCGAGCAGGTCGGAGAGGGGATCGATTTCCGCCTTGGCGTAATTGCCGAGCACGTATCCCGTCACGCGGTCCTTGTGCCCCGGATGCCCGATGCCGATGCGCACGCGGCGGAAATCCGGGCCGAGATGCCTGTCGATCGAGCGCAGGCCGTTGTGCCCCGCCGTGCCGCCGCCGATCTTCACCTTCACGCGGAAGGGGGCGAGGTCCAGCTCGTCGTGGAACACGGTCAGCGCCTCCGGCCCGAGCTTGTAGAAACGCAGCGCCTCGCCGACGCTGCGGCCGCTTTCGTTCATGAAGGTCGCCGGCTTCAGCAGCAGGATCTTCTCCGATCCCAGCCGCCCTTCCTGCACCCAGCCCTGGAATTTCTTCGTCACGGGGCCAAAGCCGTGGACATCGGCGATCGTGTCCACCGCCATGAAGCCGACATTGTGCCGCTGCATCGCATATTGCGGCCCCGGATTGCCGAGGCCCACCCAAAGCTGCATCGCGCGTCTCCCGATACGAAAAAGGCCGATATGAAAAGGGCGGGGTGGGCGTCGCCGCCACCCCGCCCGAAACGGCTGTCAGGCAGGCCGGGCGGATTACTCCGCTTCGGCCTCGCCCTCGTCCTCGGCGGCAGCCGCGCCTTCGCTCGACTTGAGCGCCGACGGGGCGACGATCGTCGCGATGGTGAAATCGCGGTCCTCGATCGCCGACTTCGCGCCCTTCGGCAGCGTGACGTGCGAGATGTGGACGGATTCGCCCACGTCGAAGCCCTTGAGCGAGATGGCGATCTCACCCGGGATATGCGCGGCGTCGCACACCAGTTCGAGTTCGTGGCGGACGATGTTGAGCACGCCGCCCTTCTTCAGGCCGGGCGCCGCTTCCTCGTCCTGGAACACCACCGGCACGGAAACCGTGACCGTGGAGTGCGCGCCGATGCGCAGGAAATCGACATGGACCGGGCGATCGGTCACGGGATGGAAATGCACGTCCTTCGGCAGCGTCCGCTCGCCACTGACCATGATGACCGAGTTCATGAAGTGCCCGGTGCCGAGCGCCTTCACCAACTCCTTCTCCTCGAGATGGATCGAGGTCGGTTCCTTGTTCTGGCCGTAGATCACGGCGGGGACGCGGCCGTTGCGACGCAGTTCGCGGGAGGCTCCCTTGCCAACCTGCTCACGCGTCTCGGCTGCGAGCGTCAGGGTGTCGCTCATTGCATTTCTCCGAAAACGAATAGGTTCGATTCCCGCCACGCCTCCAGGGATGACCATGGCGGAAGCCGGCGCGCTTAGCGGCAGATGGGGGAAAAGGCAATGGCGGGCGGCGTCAATAGCGGATGCGCACCGCCTTCAGCTTGTAGCGCAGCAGTTGATCCTGCACGCTGCCTTGCCCCGCGAGATGGCCCGCGCCGACCGCGATGAACACCGTGCCGGGCTTCTTCATCCGCTCCGCGATCCAGCCGGCCCATTGCCTGTTGCGGTTGATGAGCAGGGTTTCGGCCACCTCCGGCGTTTCCTGCAGCGACGCGTTCAGGTCGCGGGCCAGCGCGTCGGGATCGCCGGCGGCCCATTCGTTCACCATCTTGTCCATGTTCTCCACCGCCTTGGGCATTTCGTCCACGGTGGAGGTGAGCAGTTCGATCTGCCCCTTCTGCGAGAGCTTGTCGAAGATCGAGAGCTGGCCCTCGAACGTCTCCAGCCCGATCACCTGTTTCTTCTGCGCATGGGCGGCGCGGGTGAGGATGCCTTCCGGCCCGTTGGCGGGATCATAGCCCAGCTTGCCCAGCGGCATGATCGAGAGCGAGATCGCCGCGAACCACGGCCGCATCCGGTCGAACTGCGCGAGCGGCAGGTTGTAGTCGGTGAGCGCCCTGGTGAAGGCGGCGCGCTTTTCGGCGGGAAGCTGCTCGGTCAGCGTGGGGCCGTCGAGCGCGAATGCCTTGGACAGCACCACCTTCTGCTGCGTCGCCTGATCCGGCTCCACCATCTCCAGAACGAGCGTGCCCGACTTGTCGAACGCCTTCTTCACCGCCTCGTCGAACCACGACAGGCCCGGCTTCAGCACATGGATCGTGCCGAACAGGTAGATCGTCGTGTCCTTGTCCTTCACCACCCACAACGCGGGATCGGCATCCTTCCGCGGCGCGGGCTGCGCGCAGGCGGGAAGGGCGAAGGCGAGGCCGAGCGTGGCGAAGGAGGCGGTGAGCGAACGGAACAAGACGGGCGACCTCGTATCAAAAGTGACGGGCATGGGTTTACGCATCCCCTTGCCTGTTGGCGAGCCATCCGTCATTGCCCGCGCGCGATGAACAACAGGTCAACAGAGGCGCCGCTGTCGTTCCAGGACATGATCCTGCGGCTGCACCATTACTGGAGCGAGCGCGGCTGCGTGATCCTCCAGCCTTATGACATGCGCATGGGCGCGGGCACCTTCCACCCCGCGACCACTCTGCGCGCGCTCGGGCCGGAGACGTGGAACGCCGCCTTCGTCCAGCCCAGCCGCCGCCCGACCGACGGGCGCTATGGCGAGAACCCCAACCGGCTCCAGCATTATTACCAGTATCAGGTGATCCTGAAGCCCAGCCCGCCCGACCTGCAGCAGCTCTATCTCGGCAGCCTCGCCGCGATCGGGGTGGACATGAGCGTCCACGACATCCGCTTCGTCGAGGACGATTGGGAAAGCCCGACGCTCGGCGCATGGGGGCTGGGCTGGGAAGTGTGGTGCGACGGGATGGAAGTCACCCAGTTCACCTATTTTCAGCAGATGGGCGGATACGACTGCAAGCCGGTGGCGGGGGAGCTGACCTACGGCCTCGAGCGCCTCGCGATGTATATCCAGAACGTCGA
>JAYRJH010000263.1:0-4435 GCA_041906415.1 Sphingomonas sp.
CTTGTCCGACGCTTGTTCTGAACGCCGATTACACGCCGCTTTCCTATTATCCGCTCTCGATCTGGCCGTGGCAGACGGCGGTGAAAGCGGTGTTCCTCGAGCGCGTCGATATCGTCGCGCATTACGAGCGGGAGGTGCGCAGCCCGACGCAGACGATCCGGCTGCCTTCCGTCATCGCGCTTCGGCAATATGTGCGGCCTTCGCAATTCCCCGCCTTCACGCGGTTCAACCTGTTCCTGCGCGACAAGTTCGCCTGCCAATATTGCGGCTCCACGCATCGCGACCTGACGTTCGATCATGTCGTGCCGCGCGCTTATGGCGGGCGGACGACATGGGAGAATGTCGTCACCGCCTGCGCGCCGTGCAACCTGCGCAAGGGCGGACGCACGCCGGCGGAGGCGAAGATGCCGCTGCATATCGAGCCGATCCGTCCGACGAGCTGGCAGCTGCAGGAGCACGGCCGCCGTTTCCCGCCGCATTATCTGCACGAGACATGGCGGGACTGGCTCTATTGGGATGTCGAGCTGGAGGCGTAACGCCTCAGCCGAATCCCCCGCCGCCGGGCGTCTCGATCACGAAGCGATCCCCTGCCTCCAGCGCGGCCTGATCGCGGCCGCCGAGCGTCTCTCGCGTGCCGTCGTGGCGTTCCACCCATTGCCGGCCGGGCGCGCCATCGCCGCCGCCGCCCAATCCGAACGGGGCGATCGTGCGGCGGGAGGCGACGATCGTCGCGGTCATCGGCTCCAGCGCGGTGATCGCGCGGACCACGCCGTCGCCGCCGCGATGCCGCCCCGCGCCGCCCGAGCCGCGCCGGATCGCGAACGTGTCCAGCCGCACCGGATAGCGCATCTCCAGTATCTCCGGATCGGTGATGCGCGTGTTGGTCATGTGCGTGTGCACCGCGCTCGCGCCGTCGAAATCGGGGCCGGCGCCCGAGCCGCCGCAGATCGTCTCATAATATTGGAAGCGGTCGTTGCCGAACAGGAAGTTGTTCATCGTCCCCTGCGACGCCGCCTCCGCGCCCAATGCGCCGAGCAGCGCGTTGCACACCGCCTGACTCACCTCCGTATTGCCCGCCACCACCGCGCTGCCCGGCGGAGGCGAGAGGAAGCTTCCCTCCGGCAAGACAATGGTGAGCGGCGCAAGGCAGCCCTCGTTGAGCGGCAGGTCCTCGCCGACGAGGCAGCGGAAGGCGTAGAGCACCACGGCGCGGGTTACGGCCGGGGGGGCGTTGAAATTGCCGGTGCTGGCGGGGCTGGTGCCGGTGAAGTCGATCGTGGCGGCGCGGGCTTCGTGATCGACCGTCACCTTCACCGCGATCCGCGCGCCGTCGTCCATCGGGTAATCGAAGCCGCCATCCGACAGGCGCGTGATGACGCGGCGGATGCTCTCCTCCGCATTGGCCATCACATGCCCCATATAGGCGGAGACCATCGGCCAGCCGCGCGCCTCCACCAGCGCGCGCAACTCGGCGATGCCGGTCTCGTTGGCGGCGAGCTGGGCCTTGATGTCCGCGACGTTGACGTCCGGGCTGCGCGCCGGCCAGCGCGCGCCGGCGAGCAGATCACGGAACGCTGCCTCGCGCATCTCCCCGCCGTCGACCAGCAGGAAATCGTCGATCACGACGCCCTCGTCCTCCAGCGTGCGCGAATCCGGCGGGGTGGAGCCGGGGGTGAGGCCGCCGATATCGGCATGATGTCCGCGATTGGCGACGAAGAAGCGGATTTCCCGCCCCGCGTCATCGAACACCGGGGAGATCACCGTCACGTCCGGCAGATGCGTGCCGCCGTTGAACGGGTTGTTGAGCGCCACCGCGTCGCCGGGCCGGAGCGTGCCGCCCCGGCTGGCGATCACCGCGCGCACGCTCTCCCCCATCGCGCCGAGATGGACGGGCACATGCGGCGCGTTGGCGATCAGGTTGCCGGCGGCGTCGAACAAGGCGCAGGAGAAATCGAGCCGCTCCTTCATGTTGACGCTGCTGGAGGTGTTGCGCAGCACCACGCCCATCCGGTCCGCGATCCCCATGAACTGCGCGTTGAACAATTCGAGCTGCACCGGATCGACCACGCGAGGATCGTCCGTCGCGAGGCGCGCCGCGCTTTCATGGTGGAGGATCAGTTCGCCCGCCGCGCCGACCTCCAGCCGCCAGCCGGGCTCGATGACGGTGGTGGCGATCGCCTCGCGAATCAGCGCGGGGCCGACGATACGGTCGCCGGGGCGGAGCGCATCGCGATCGTGGACGGGCGCGCGATGCTCGCGCCCGCCGCTCCACAGCGCGATCGTCTCCAGCGGCGCGGGGAGCGCACCCTTGCGGTCTGCGAGCGGCGGCATGGCGACGGGCGTGCCGGGCAGGATCGCCTCCACCACCACGCTCTCCGCGACGATCGCGCGATCGGGGCTGACGAAGCCGAAGCGCGCGCGGTGCGCCGCCTCGAACGCAGCGCGCATCTCCGCCAGCGCGCCCACCGGCACGGGCAATGCAGTGTCGGTGCCGGCATAGCGCAGGTTGACGCTCGCCTCGCGCCGCGCGTCGCCGCCCACTTCCCGCGCGGCCTCGTCGCCGAGCGTTTCCGCCAGCGCAGCGATCTCCGCCAGCGTCGCTACGTCCAACGCGCGTTCGAGCGAGCGCTGGCGCATCGCCGACTGGTCCGCCAGCCCCATGCCATAAGCTGACAACACGCCCGCGAAGGGGTGGATCAGCACGGTCCGCATTCCCAAGGTCTCCGCGACCTTGCAGGCGTGCTGCCCGCCCGCGCCGCCGAAGCATTGCAGCACGAAGCGGGTGGCGTCCTCTCCCCGCTCCAAGGCGACGCGCTTGATCGCGGCGGCCATGTTGGCGACCGCGATGGTGAGGAACCCCTCCGCCACGTCGCGCGGCTCCTGCGGGCGGCCGGTGGCGGCGGCGATCTCGTCGGCCAGCGCGGCGAAGCGCGCCTCCACCGACGCGCGGTCGAGCGGGAGGTCGCCGTCGGGCCCGAAGATCGCGGGGAAATGCTCCGGCTGGATCTTGCCCGTCATCACGTTGGCGTCGGTGACGGTGAGCGGCCCGCCGCGCCGGTAGCAGGCCGGGCCGGGATTTGCCCCGGCGCTGTCCGGCCCGACGCGATAGCGCGCGCCGTCGAAATGCAGGATCGAGCCGCCGCCCGCAGCGACCGTCTCGATCGCCATCATCGGCACGCGCAGTTCGACGCCCGCCACCTCGGTGTCGAACGCGCGCTCGAACCGCCCGGCATAGAGCATCACATCCGTGGAGGTGCCGCCCATGTCGAAGCCGATCACGCGATCGAAGCCCGCGGCCTCCGCTGTTCGCGCCGCCGCGACCACGCCGCCCGCCGGGCCGGAGAGGATCGCGTCCTTGCCCTGAAAGGCCCGCGCGTCGGCCAGCCCGCCGTTCGATTGCATGAAGGCCAGCGGGGTATCCTCCAGCGCGCCCGCCACCTTGTCCACATAGCGGCGCAGCACGGGGGAGAGATAGGCGTCCACCACGCTCGTCCGCCCGCGCGCGACGAGGCCGGTGAGCGGGCTGACGCGATGGCTCGCGGAGACCTGCGCGAAGCCCGCCTCGCGCGCCAGTTCCGCCACGCGGCGCTCGGTTTCGGGGAAGGCCCAGGCATGGGTGAGCGCGATCGCCACCGCCTCGATCCCCCCGGCGCGGCGGCGGGCGAGCATCGCGCGAACTTCATCCTCATCGAGCGGGATCAGCGTGCCGCCCTTCGCATCGATCCGCCCGCCGATCTCCTCCACCGCTTCGTGCAGCGGCAGGGGCAGGCGGATCGCGAGGTCGAACAGGCGGGGCCGCGCCTGGTTGCCGATCGTCAGCAGGTCCGCGAAGCCGCGATCGACCACTAGCAGCGTCCGCGCGCCCTTGCGTTCCAGCAGCGCGTTGGTGGCGACGGTGGTGCCCATCTTCACCTGATCGATCAGGTGGGCCGGAAGCGCCTCGCCCTCCGCCACGCCCAGCACGGCGCGGATGCCGGCGATCGCGGCGTCGTCATAACGTTCGGGATTCTCGCTCAGCAGCTTCGAGGTGGAGAGCGTGCCGTCAGGTGCGCGGGCGACGATATCGGTGAAGGTGCCGCCGCGATCGACCCAGAACTGCCAGCCCATCATTCTCTCCGATTTATCGATAAATCATCAATGATACGATCATCAATCGTTGACAAGACGGATATCGGGCGCAAACCTTCGCCCCATTGGGGAGGAGGGAAGGCGATATGAAGCGCGCGATCGTTTCCTCGGCGCATCTGGCCGACGGCGCGGCGCCCGCGCTGTCGGAGCTGGAGTTCAGCCTCACCCTCGCCGCGACCGCCTATCAGCGCTGGCTCGCGCGCTGCGCGCTGGCGGCGGGCGCGCCCTTGTCGCCGATCGAGGTGCTGATCCTCCACACCGTCCGCCATCGCGACCGGCCGAAGCGGCTGGGCGACATCACCCTCGT
>JAYRJH010000264.1:0-4422 GCA_041906415.1 Sphingomonas sp.
TGGACCCGCGCCGGGGCGCGCGGCTGGCAGAGGCGCTGGCGGCGCGCATTCCCGCAGACCTGCGCGCGCGGATCAGCGCGGTCGTCTCGCCCGCGATGGGCGGCGTGATCGCGGGCCATGAGATGGCGCGCGCATTGGGCGTGGAGGCGATGTTCGTGGAGCGCCCGACCGGCACGTTCGAGCTGCGCCGCGGCTTCCGCCTCGCAGCCGGGCAGGAAGTGCTGATGATGGAGGACGTCGTAACCACCGGCCTTTCTAGCCGCGAGGCGATCAGGGCGATCGAGGCGGCGGGCGGCAGGGTGATCGCGGGCGCGGCGCTGGTTGACCGCTCGAACGGGACGGCGGACCTCGGCGTGCCGTTCTTCCCGCTGATCCGGCTCGACGTGCCGAGCTATGCGCCCGACGCGCTGCCGCCGGAGCTGGCCGCGATCCCCGCCGTGAAGCCGGGCAGCAGGGCGGCGGCGTGAGCGGGCATCTGCGTCTCGGCGTGAACATCGATCACGTCGCGACCGTCCGCAACGCGCGCGGCGGCGGCACGCCCGATCCGGTACGCGCCGCGCTGATGGCGCAGGACGCGGGCGCGGACGGCATCACCGCGCATCTGCGCGAGGATCGCCGCCACATCACCGACGCCGATATCGCGCGGCTCTCGGGCGAGCTGGCGATCCCGCTCAACCTCGAGATGGCGGCGACGGCGGAGATGCTGGCGATCGCGCTCCGCCATCGACCTCATGCGGCTTGCATCGTGCCCGAAAAGCGCGAGGAGCGCACCACCGAAGGCGGGCTGGACGCTGCGGGACAGCACAATCACCTCTCCCCCATCGTCCGCGAACTCGGCGCGGCCAATATCCGTGTGTCGCTGTTCATCGAGCCGGATGCGCGGCAGGTCGAGGCCGCCCTGCGGCTCGGCGCGCCGGTGGTGGAATTGCACACCGGCCGTTATGCCGAATTGTCTGGCGAAGCGCGCGCGGAGGAATTGCGCCGCCTCGCCGATGCGGCGGCGCTGGCGGCGAAGAACGGGATCGAGGTCCACGCGGGCCACGGCCTCACCTATGACAATGTAGCCCCGGTCGCCGCCATTCCGCAGGTGCGCGAGCTGAACATCGGGCATTTCCTGATCGGCGAGTCGATCTTCGTCGGACTCGACGCAAGCGTCCGCCGGATGCGCGAGCTGATGGACGCCGCGCGGTGATCGTCGGCCTCGGCTCGGACCTGTGCAATATCGAGCGCATCCAGTCCTCGCTCGATCGCTTCGGCGCGCGGTTCGAGCAACGCGTGTTCACCGGGATCGAGCAGGCCAAGGCCGCGCGCCGCCCCTTCACCCGCGCGGGCACCTATGCCAAGCGATTCGCCGCCAAGGAGGCATTCTCGAAGGCGGTGGGCACGGGGTTCAGGCGCGGCGTGTTCATGCGCGACATCGGCGTGGTCAACTCGCCCTCCGGCGCGCCGACGCTGGCGCTGACGGGCGGGGCGAAGGCAAGGCTTGACGCCATGATCCCCGAAGGCCACGTGGCCCGAATCCACCTGACCCTTACCGACGATCATCCCTGGGCGCAGGCCTTCGTGATTATCGAGGCGGTCCCATCGAAGTGAGCATATGGCCAAGGAACTGGCATTGACGGGCGAACGCACGGCCACCGACAAGCCCCCGAAGCGGCGCGGGATCGACTGGGGTGGCGAGCTTCGCGGCATGTTCTGGCTGATCCTCGCGGTGCTGGGCTTCCACAGCTTCATCGCCAAGCCCTTCTACATCCCCAGCGAATCGATGCTGCCGGGGCTGGAGGTGGGCGACCGGCTGGTCGTTTCCAAATATGCCTATGGCTGGTCGTTCGTCTCGCCCACCATCCCCGATCCGGTGGCGATCTTCAAAAGCGTCGTGCTCAGGATGCCGGAAGATAGCTGGTCGGTGCAGCTTCCCTTCATCAAGGGCCGGCTGTGGGGCAAGATGCCGGAACGCGGCGACGTGGTGATCGTAACCCCGCCGGGCCAGTCGAGCGACTATATCAAGCGCGTCATCGGCCTGCCTGGCGACACGCTGGAAGTGCGCGGCGGCGTGGTGATTCTGAACGGCCAGCCCGTCGCCCGCAGCGCGATCCACTATCGCGACCTGCCGGTGGACGCCAACGCCACCTGCGATCCCACGCAATATCCCGGCGCGCGAATCACGCTTCCCGGCGGCAAGATGGTGTGCCGCCTGCCGATCGTGACGGAAACCTTGCCCAACGGCCGGCGTTACGACACGGTTGACCTGGAACCCGACAGCCCCGGAGATTTCTATCATGCCGGCAATCCGATCACGATTCCGGCCGGGCATGTGTTCCTGATGGGCGACAATCGCGATCGATCGGCCGACAGCCGCTTCGCGCTCGGCGGGTTCGAGCGCGGGCTGGGCGGGCCGGTGCCGTGGGAGAACCTGGGCGGCCGGGCGGAATTCATCACCTTCTCGGTGGACGGCACCGCGACGCTCAATCCGCTGACCTGGTGGCGCGCGCTGCGCGGCGGGCGATCGGGCAATTCACTCCACCCGGAACAGGTGAAGGCGAAATGAGCGGCAAGCGGACCGAGATCGTCGAGGGCGCCAGCCCCAACGAGGTCCGCAATCCCGAAACCCGGCGGGAAATCCGGCGCGCGGCGGTATGGCTCGGCATGGCGGGCGCGATCGCGCTGGTCGTGCTGCTGGTGCAGCCGCTGCTCATCATCTTCGCGGGGCTGGTGTTCGCCGCGCTGCTGGACGGCGGGGTGCGGCTGCTGCGCCGCGTGCTGCCGCTGCCACGCGGGCTGCTGCTGCTGATCGTCTGCCTGCTGACGGTCGCCTTCCTCGTCGCCACTTTCTACACCGCGGGCATGCAGATCACCCAGCAGGTGCTGCAATTACGCTCCACCGTGGAGGAGCAGGCGATGCGGCTCGCCGCCTTCCTGTCACGCGAGGGGCTGCTGCCCCACGCCAAGGACGTGAGCAGCGTGGCGCGGGAGGCGTTCTCCTCCGTGGGGATGCTCACCTCATGGGTCGGCACCGCGCTGGGCGCGCTCACCACCATGTTCATGATCATGGTGATCGGCCTGTTCGTCGCGATCGATCCCCATGTCTATGATCGCGGGCTGCAATGGCTGGTGCCGGAGGAGCATCGCCGCGAGTTCATCGTCACCGTGGAGCGGATGGGCAAGACGATGCGCCGCCTGCTCGCGGGTCGCCTCCTCGGCATGGCTGCGGAGGGCGTGCTGGTCGGCGTGGCGCTGACCATCGCGGGCGTGCCGATGGCGCTGATCCTCGGCATCCTGACGGGCCTGCTCGCCTTCATCCCCAATATCGGCGCGTTCATCTCCGGCGCGCTGACCATCGCGGTGGGCTTCTCCGCCGGGCTGCATACCGGCTATGCCGCGATCGCGGTCTATGTCGGGGTGCAGGTGTTCGACGGCTATGTGGTGATCCCGACGGTCGCCAAGCGCACCGTCGACCTGCCGCCCGCGTTGACGCTCAGCGCGCAGATCCTCGCCAGCGCGTTGTTCGGCATCCTCGGCCTCGCGCTCGCCGATCCGATGACCGCGCTCATCAAGACCGCGATGGAACGGCGCGCCGAACAGGTGGAGTGCGAGGAAGAAGCAGCATCGGACGAGGCGGCATGAACATCGTCCTCCACGATTACTGGCGCTCCTCGGCCGCCTATCGCGTGCGGATCGCGCTTAACCTGAAGGGCGTGGATTACCGGACTGTCCCCGTGAATCTGCTGGAGGGCGAGCAGGGATCGGCCGGGAACCGCGCGATCAACCCGCAAGGCCTGGTGCCGACATTGGTGGTGGACGGGCGGCCGATCGTCCAGAGCCTCGCGATCATCGGCTGGCTCGACGCGACCTTTCCCGCGCCCGCATTGCTCGCGGCCGATCCGCTCGCCCGCGCGGACCAGCTTGCCCGCGCGCTGGTGATCGCGGCCGACATCCACCCGATCGACAACCTCCGCGTCCTGAAACGGCTCGAATCGCAGTTCGGCGCGGATCAGGCGGCGCGCGACCTGTGGTATGCGCATTGGATCGTCGAGGGGCTGAACGCGCTGGAGGCGATGGTCGGGGCCGGGGCCGGGAACGGCCCCTTCCTGGGCGGCGATGCGCCGGACATTTCCGATGTGTGCCTCGTGCCCCAGCTCGCCAACGCACGGCGCTTCAAGGTGCCGCTGGACCCGTGGCCGCGCCTTCGGGTGGCGGAGGCAGCGGCGCTGGCGCTTCCGGCCTTCCAGCGCGCCGCGCCTGAGCTGGCGCGTCCGGCATGATCGTCTCGAACAGCGCGAGGTAGCGCGCGGCCGCATCCGCCCCCGGCGGCGGCACCGGCGCGGGGCGGACGGCGCCGGGCGCAAGCCATGCATCGAGCGCGCGGACCAGAGCATCGCCGTCCTGCGTGGGCACGATCGCGCCGAGTGCCGGCGAATCCAC
>JAYRJH010000265.1:0-4413 GCA_041906415.1 Sphingomonas sp.
GTTCGAGGCGAACGTGCTGGGCCGCATCGTGCTGGCGACCACCGCCGCCGCGACGCCGCTGCCGGAGGCGCGTTTCCGGGGCGACGACGTCTTGCTGTTCGGCTCGGAGGGCGCGGGCGTGCCGGATGCGGTGCACGACCGCGCCGACCTGCGCGTGCGCGTGCCGATGCGCCCCGGCTTCCGCTCGCTCAACGTCGCGGTATCGGCGGCGATGGTGCTGGGTGAGGCGCTGCGCCAGACGGGCGGCTGGCCGGCGTGATTCGGCAAGGCCGCCCCGTATCGCACGCCGGTTACTGCGCCGCCTCGGCATAACGGGACACCATCGAGGCAAGCCGGTTCTCGATGATCTCCTCCGCCTCCGCGACGATGCGGTCGACCAGCTCCCTGACGGTCGGGATATCGTTGATGATGCCCTGCACCATCCCGGCCGACCAGATGCCGCCGTCGGTGTCGCCGCGCTCCATCGCGGATAGCCCGCGCTTGCCGGCGACCAGCGACTGCACGTCCTCGAACGTCGCGCCGCCGCGCCGCTCGATCGCGACGACCTCCTGGCTCACCGCGTTCTTCATCACGCGCGCGGTGTTGTGCAGCGTGCGGAAGATCAGATCGGTCGCGCGCTCGTCATTCTCGACCATCTTCCGCTTGAAGCTTTCGGGGATGTCGGCCTCCTGGGTAACGCAGAAGCGCGTGCCCATGTTGATGCCGTCCGCGCCCAGCGCCAGCGCGGCGACCAGGCCGCGTCCGTCGCCGAACCCGCCGGAAGCCAGCATCGGCACCTTCACCTTGTTCGCCGCCGCCGGGATCAGGATCAGGCCGGGGATATCGTCCTCGCCCGGATGGCCCGCGCATTCGAAGCCGTCGATCGAGATCGCGTCCACCCCCATCCGCTCGGCGGAGAGCGCGTGGCGGACGGCGGTGCATTTGTGGATCACCTTGATGCCGTGCGCCTTGAAATCGTCGACATGCTCCTGCGGCTTGTAGCCGGCCGTCTCCACGATCTTCACCCCGCCCTCGATGATCGCGCGGCGATATTCGGCATAGGGCGGCGGGGTGATCGTCGGCAGGATGGTGAGGTTCACGCCGAACGGCTTGTCGGTCAGGTCGCGGCACCGCGCGATCTCCTTCGCCAGGTCCTCCGGGGTCGGCTGGGTGAGCGCGGTGATGAACCCCAGCGCGCCGGCGTTGGCGACGGCGGCCACCAGCGGCGCGCGGCCGACCCACTGCATCCCGCCCTGCGCGATGGGATATTCGACACCGAACGCCTCGGTGAACCGCGTCTTGAGCATCATCCTCTCCCCAATTGTTCCATAACATTCGTTATGCCGATTCGCGACCGCGCCGCAAGACCCGTGGAGACCCTATCCCAGCGCCTGGCCGCCGCTGCGCGGACGGATCTGGCTTTCCTGCCGGTAATCCACGTCGTCCCAGCCGAGATCGGCGAATTCCTTCCGGCGCGGCCCCAGATAGCCGAACAGGAAGGCGGCCACCTTGCGCATCTGGATTTCCTCCGCGCCCTCGGTGATACGGTAGCGGCGGTGGTGGCGGTAGATATGCTCGAACGGCTTGTGCCGCGAATAACCGATGCCGCCATGCACCTGCATCGCGCGGTCCGCCGCCTCGCAAGCCAGGCGGTTCGCCCAATAGTTGCACATGGAGACCTTGTGGGACAGGCGCTTCTCCACTTCCGGGTGGGGCATCTGGTCCATCTCCCACGCCGTCTTGCGGATGAGGAGGCGCAGCATCTCCGCCTGCGTCGCCAGCTCGACCAGCGGGAACTGGATCGCCTGGTTCCTCGCCAGATCCTCGCCGAACGGCTTGCGCTGGCGGGCGTAGCGGATCGATTCCTCGATGCAATAGCTCGCCGCCCCCAGCGAGGACGCCGCCTGCCGGATGCGGTTCTCGTGCACGAAGCTCTGCGCGAGCGGCAGGCCGTTGTCCACGGGGCCGAACACCGCGCTCTCCGGCACCCAGACGCTGGTGAAGCTGACGCGCGGATGGTCGGTCGGCATGTTGAAGGTCCAGAGATATTCCTCGACCTTCACCCCCGGCGCATCGGCGGGGACGAGGAAGCAGGTGATGCCCTTCGCCGCCCCGTCCTCGCCGGATGTGCGCGCGAAACAGGCGCAGTGCGTGGCGACGTGCATCCCCGTCGTCCACATCTTCTCCCCGTCGATCCGCCAGCCGGGCGCGCCGTCGCGCGCCTCGCGCACCGCGCGCGTCTTCATGTGCGTCGCGTCCGATCCGTGATCCGGCTCGGTCAGGCCGAACGTGACGCGGCGCGTGCCGTCCAGCGTGCCGGGAATGAACTCCGCCTTCTGCTCCTCCGTCCCGAAGTCGTCGAACATCTTGGCGAAGGGATTGTTGGCGATGATCGAATGCTCGTTCTGGAGATCGTTGTGCAATCCCAGCCCCTTGGCCGCGAGATATTCGCGGATCACGCACATCCACAGGTTGCTGCCGCCCTTGCCGCCAAACTTGGGGAGCAGGGGAAAGCGCAGGTGCCCGGCCTTGTCGGCCCGGTGCTTCGCCTCGCGCAGCAATTCCTCCCATTCGTGGCGCGGCAGGCCGCCGTTCTCGAAATCGGTGCGCGCCCATTCGCGGCGGTGATCGAAGAAGCGGATATTGTCGTCCGCCTCCTCAAGCGGTTTTATTTCCGCCTCGATGAAGGCATCAAGCTCGGCGAGATAGTCGAGCAGATCCTGGGGAAGCGCGAAATCCATCGTAATCCTCTCCGAATGATTCTTGACGCATAAGGAAGCAGATGACGGACGTTGGGGAAAGGCTTGCCGCGATGGCTCCCGTGCTGGCGGGGG
Organism: Sphingomonas sp.; assembly: GCA_041906415.1. Taxonomy (GTDB): domain Bacteria; phylum Pseudomonadota; class Alphaproteobacteria; order Sphingomonadales; family Sphingomonadaceae; genus Sphingomonas. The sequence continues at coordinate 2,814 of JAYRJH010000265.1, forward strand.
GAGAGGCGCGAATCACGGACCTCGCCCTGCTCACCGGCGGGGCGAGCATGGAGACATGGGCGTTCACGCTGGAGCCGGCGCAAGGCGAATCGCGCGCGCTGATCCTCCGGCGCGGCGCCTCCCCCCTCGCCGGCCATCCCGGCAACAAGCCCCCGCTCCGCATCGAGGCGGAGCAGATCGCCGCCGCCGTCGCGCACGGCGTCCCCGCGCCGGAGGTGGTGCATATCTGCACCGAAAGCGACGGGCTGGGCGAGGCCTATGTCATGCGCCGCGTGTCTGGAGAGACGCTCGGCAAGCGCATCGCCACCGACCCCGCCTTCGCCGAGGCGCGCGAGGGGCTGGCGCGGCAATGCGGCGAGGCGCTGGCGCGCATCCACGCCACGCCGCCGGTCGCCGACCTCGCCCCGCTCGACATCCGCACGACACTCGCCAATTACGAGGAGACGTGGCGCGATTCCGGCCTCGTCCGCCCGACGATCGAGGCCGCCTTCCGCTGGCTGGAGCGCCGCGTGCCCGAAGCGGGCGCGCTCACCCTCGTCCATGGCGATTTCCGCAACGGCAATATCATGGTCGATCCCGCGCTGGGCCTCGTGGCGGTGCTGGACTGGGAGCTGGCGCATATCGGCGACCCGGCGGAGGATATCGGCTGGATCTGCACCAACAGCTGGCGGTTCGGCCAACCCCGGCGCCGCGTCGGCGGGTTCGGCGATCTCGACGACCTGCTCGCGGGCTATGTCGCGGCGGGCGGCGCGGAAATCGCGAAGGAGCGAATCGATTTCTGGCAGATGCTTGGCAGCCTGAAATGGGGCGTGATGACGACGTTGATGCACAAGCGCTGGGCCGCCGATCCCTCCGCCGGGCCGGAACGCGCGGTGATCGGCCGCCGCCTTTCCGAGACGGAGGCCGATATCGTCGCCATCATCGAACGGAGCGCCGCATGATTACGCACCCGACCGCGCAGGCGCTGGTGGAAGGTGTCGCCCTCTGGCTCCCCGTGGACGGCAGCGCGAGCGGCTTCGGATTGCGAGTCGCGCGCAACGCGCTGGAGATCGCCGCGCGCGACATGGCGCTCGGCCCGGCCGCCGATGCGCGCGCCGCCGCGCGACTCGCGGCCCTGCTCGCCATGGAGGGCGATCGCGACTCGCTCGACCGGCAGCTGGTGGAAGCGATTCGCGCTGGAAAAATCGCGCCCGACGATCCGCGCCTGATCGCGCATATGAAGGCCTGCGCGCTCGATATGTTGGCCATTGACCAGCCTCGTTACGCGCATGAACTGGAATGATTCCTGTGCCGGATCGGGACTCGACCCCAAGAAGTTAATCTTTTATTAATGGCACCCCCATGGCAGTGTTGTTTTCAACATTCAGAGGGAAGAGCAAACATGAGGAAGATAGCTTTCGCTACCGCCGCAGCTGCGGCTGCGCTTGTCGCCGTGCCCGCCTCGGCAGCGACCACGATCAATCTGGTGCCGACCGGCGGAACTCTTACCGGCATCTTCGGCAACCTCAATCCGCGCGGGTCGGGCACCGATCTTTATGACTTTACCGTGCCCACGAGTGGCGACCTCTACGGCTTCGTGGGATCGGTCGGCCTCAGGCTC
>JAYRJH010000266.1:0-4388 GCA_041906415.1 Sphingomonas sp.
GTTCCGCATCCGCCGCGCATGCTCGCCGAACCAGCCGGGCATCAGCGTGGACATGCTCATCGGCGGCTGGAAATGCGATTCGAGCAGGAAATCGCCGTGGTCGACATAGGTCGCCATCTGGTCTTCGTCCCACGCGCGCATCGATTGCTCGCCCGGCATCAGCGCCACGACCGGGCAAGCGATGTTGAGCGAGATGCCCGTGCCCGTGCCGTCGATCCCCGATGCCTCCAGGATGCGGCTGGAAGCCAGCGCCCCGGCGGCGACCACCACCCCTTCGCGCGCGCGGATGAAGTGCCGCCGCCCGTCCGCGCTTACCGCCTCCACCCCGGTGGCGCGCCTGCGGTCCCAGCTCGTCGGCGTCTCCCAGCGGATCGCCTTGACGCCGGTGTCGGGCAGGATGCGCGCGCGGGCCTTGTGCGCATCGATCAGGAAGGACTGCGCCATGCCCTGCTTGCGGCCATAGGGGCAGCCGGTGTTGCAATAGCCGCAATAGACGCAGGCCGTGGCTTCGACATTCGGCCCATAATTCTTGCGGAACCATGGCGTGGGTGCGGCGAGGTCGCGCGGATCGCCGGTGGCGGCGGCATGCGCCCGCCAGCCGCGTTGCAGGTGCGGCCCGTTATGCCGCGCGGCGCGCTCCTCGATCTGCGCGACCGACAGGCGGTCTTCGATCGATCGATAAGCCGCCTCGAACCGCGCGCGATCGACCGGCGCGCCCAGCGCGGCCCATTGCCCGAACACGTCGGGCGCGGCGGGGTGCGTCATCCCCTGCTGGTTGACGCGCAGGCAGATGCCGTTGTTGATGACGGTCGATCCGCCGACCACCCGTCCCTGGAACACCACGATATCGTGGTCGCGGCTGGTCTGCACGCCGCCGTCGACGAACAGTCGCGCCGTCATCTCCCATTCGCGGTGATTGAGCTTCTTCGTGGGGTAGAATGGTCCGGCCTCGACGATCAGCACGTCATGCCCCTGCGCCGCCAGCGTTGCCGCCGCGACCGCGCCGCCAGCGCCCGATCCGATCACGATCACGCCTGCCTCGTCGGGCACATCGCGCAGCATGTCCGCCTCTGTCAGGTCGCGGTCGTCGAACCGTTTGATCTCCGCCTCGCCCGGCGCGCTGCGATTGCGATCGACCGGCAGGGTGAAGGCGATCTGGCGCAGGACGGGATTGTCGCTGTTGGCGCGCTGATCGGCCTGGTTGTCGGAAAGGCCCTCGCCCTGCCAATGGCCGTAATAGCCGGCATAGACCACGCTGCGCAGCCGGGCGAGATCCTGCATCAGGTTGTTCTTCGTCCGCACCAGCCGCTTCCTCACCCGCCGCGCGCGCCATTCCGGGCCAAGGATCAGGAAGAACGGCCCGCCCATGACGAGACAGAGCAGATAGAGGCTGAGGCCGATCTCCTTCGCTTTACCGCCCGCCACCAGCGCGAACTGCCGCTGCAGGTTGGCGACCACCTGCGTGGCGGGGATCGCCATCTCGACATCATGGAACAGCGCCTCGGTGAGCGCCTTCAGGATCGCCGCCTGGATGAAGTTGAAAGGTTTGCGCAATGCCCCTGCCCCCCCTCGAGCACATTGATGCCGGCATCGTAAGTCAGGGAAGGTAGCCGTGTATTGTTCGTTTGCGCCATATCGGGGCCGCGATCGCCGCCCGGAGCCTATCAGCGGCCGGTGTCACCGGGAATTGGGGTCGCCGTCACCACCATGCGGCCAAGGAAGACCGGGCGGTCCTCCCCGATAATGACCGGCACCCCCGATTCGCGATGCGCGCAGATCGGGCCGAAGCCCGACAACGTGCCGAGCGAGGCGGCAAGCGCGCAAAGGGCGTAGGCAATGCGGATCATCGCGGGGCGTCCGTGGCGGCGGAGATATCCATGCCCTTGTCCCCCTCGCTCGTCTCGGAACTATGTCACCCGGAGGCCGGAATTGTATGAAATTGTCGCAGATGCGGCAGCGCCGGCGCCCGTCTCGCGAGATCGCGAGCAACTGCAATTGATTCGCAATTGTCGGGTCTGTATGAGCAAGCTCCTGAAAGGGAGCGCGACGTGCTGCTGCTGGCGGATCGCAACGATGACCGGGCTGACGAAGTGACTGCCGCCGCGCAGGCATCGGCTGCCCCCATGTCCTTCGAGCCGGCCGCCCCTCGCAGCCGCTACGGCGAGGGGCGCAGGCCCAACGTTCCGGCGATGATCCTGGCTGTCCTGTTGCCCGCGATCGCGTTCGCGCTTCTGCTCCAGACGAGGGCGCATTTCGTCCGCAAGCCGCAATCACGGCTCGTCGTGACGAACCTTTCGGCACCGCCACCGCCGCCGCCGCCCTCTGCCCCCGCGCCGAAGACGCCGCCGGCTTCCCGGCCGGTGCTGACCGCACCGGTGCCGGTGCTGCAAACGCCGGTGGAGTCGCCGGTCCAGGCCGCGCCCGTCGTTCCGGCGCCGCAGCCGCCCGCTCCGCCCGTGGTGGCGCCCGCCCCTCCCGCTCCGCCGGCCGCGCCCGGCATCGTGAAGGCGAGCGATCTGGGCGCGCGGATGATTTCGGCAGTCGCGCCTTCCTATCCGATGGAGAGCCGCCGCAAGCATGAGCAGGGGACGGTGGTGCTCGGCCTTGTCCTGGACCTTACCGGCCGTGTCTCCTCCATCTCCGTCGTGCGCAGCAGCGGTTTCGAGCGGCTCGACGACGCCGCGCTCCGCGCCGTGCGCAAATGGCGCTGGGCGCCGATCACGCGCGACGGGCAGCCGGTTCTGGTGAAGGGCGAGGTCGAGATCCCGTTCGTGCTTAAGGGCTGATGCTCGCGTGAACCCGGTTTACGCCACGATGGCGACCACGATCTTCGAGGAAATTTCGGCGCTCGCCCGCGAAACCGGGGCGATCAATCTCGGTCAGGGCTTTCCCGATACGGTCGAGCCGGAGGCATTGCTGCGCGCCGCGGCGGATGCGGTGCTGGCCGGGCCGAACCAATATCCGCCGTCGGCCGGCCTGCCGGTGCTGCGCGAGGCGGTGGCGGGCTGGTATCGGCGCTTCCAGTCGCTCGATTTCGCGGATAGCGACGTGCTCGTCACCTCCGGGGCGACCGAAGCGCTGGCCGCTTCGCTGCTGGCGATCGTCTCCCCCGGCGACGAGGTGATCCTGTTCGAGCCGATGTATGACGCCTATCGCCCGCTGGTGGAGCGCGCGGGCGGCGTGGCGCGCGCGGTGACGCTGCGGCCGCCGGACTGGCGCATGCCGATCGCGGAGGTGTCCGCCGCGATCAACGAGCGCACCCGCGCGATCGTGCTCAACAATCCGAACAATCCCACCGGGCGCGTCTTCTCGCGCGCGGAACTGGCGGCGCTGGCCGAGCTGTGCGCCGCGCACGACCTGATCGTGATCTGCGACGAGGTGTGGGAGCATGTGGTGTTCGGCGGCGCGCGCCATGTGCCGCTGATCGCGCTGCCCGGCATGGCCGAACGCGCGGTGAAGATCGGATCGGCCGGCAAGATCTTCGGCCTGACCGGCTGGAAGATCGGCTTCGTCGTCGCGGCGCCCCGGCTGCTGCGGCCGATCGCCCGCGCGCACCAGTTCCTCACCTTCACCACGCCGCCCTGCCTCCAGGTCGCGGTGGCGCACGGCCTCGGGCTGGACGACGGTTTCTTCACCCGCTCGCGCGCCGGTCTCGAACGGTCGCGCGACCGCCTCGCCGCGCTGCTGACGGCGGAGGGCTTCACCGTCCCGCCCGGCGAGGGCACCTATTTCCTCATCGTGGACCTCGCCGCATCTGGCGTAGACGGCGGTGATGACGCGGTTCTCGCGCGCCGGATGGTGCACGAGGCCGGGGTGGCGAGCATCCCGCTCTCGCCGTTCTATATGAGCGACGCCGCGCCGTCGGGCCTGATCCGCCTGTGCTTCGCCAAGCCGGACGAGGTGCTGGCCGAGGCCGCCACACGGCTTGGCGGATGGTTGACCCGCCAGCGCCGCTGAGCCTTCATTCCGGCGCGATCAGGCTCCGCAGTGTCTCGATCCGGTCCGCCTCGCGCGCGGGCTTGTCGGCGCGGATGCGGCTGATCCGGGGGAAGCGCATCGCGAGGCCGGACTTGTGCCGCCGGCTCTCGTGGATCGAATCGAACGCGATCTCCAGCACCAGCGCGCGATCGGTCTCGCGCACCGGGCCGAAGCGGTTGACGGTGTGGGTGCGGACATAATGGTCGAGCCATTTCAGCTCGGCATCGGTGAAGCCGGAATAGGATTTGCCCACCGGCAGCAGTTCCGCCCCCGCGTCAGGATCGCCGTTCCAGCAGCCGAACGTATAATCCGAATAATAGGACGATCGCCGCCCGTTGCCGCGCTGCGCATACATCAGCACGCAATCGACCAGCAGGGGATTGCGCTTCCATTTATACCACAGGCCCACC
>JAYRJH010000267.1:0-4385 GCA_041906415.1 Sphingomonas sp.
TCATAGGCCTCGATCGACGCGACCAGCCAGACGTCGGGATCGTCGAGGAAGGGCTGGAGGTTCGGGCGACGCTGATATTCCTTCTCGGCGCCGGTGTCGGGATCCGTGCGGATGCTGGTGATCGTCCGGTTGATCGGGCCGTACTTCCTGGTGAACTGCCTGTAGTGCGTGAGCAGCTTTTCCTGGGACGCGGCATAGGGCTGGTCGTTCAGCTGCGCCCGCAGGATCGCGCGCACCGCATCGCGGATCGGGATCAGCGCCTTGATGATGCTCGCGTGCTTGACAAACAGGCCAGTGGTGCCACGCCCCGATTTGACGTCGACGATGGCCGGCATCCCGTCGACGATCTGGTGCAGGACACCGCCGGAAACGAGATAGCTGCCTTCCTTGAACTCGGCTTCATCGGCAGCGGTCCCGATCTCAATGTCGAGCGACACGTCGACCCGGTCACGCAGCGACGTCGTGCGATGGACGGGGCGGCAGGCGCCTTCGTATCGGGATGCGATTGCCGACAGGGTGGTCGTGAGAGCTTGCCCGATGTCGACACCCGGCTCGGCGGCGCAGGTATAGTCCATGCCGAACTGGCCGCTTTTCCATTCATGAGCCCCAAGCACATGAGCGGGATTGTCGAGGAAATAGCGGTTGATCCGCAGCGGTCCCTCACCCTCGTCGCTATCGGGAACATCGGCCAGATCGATCCAATTGTGTCCGGGCCGGAGGAGATCAGGCTCGCGCTTGCGGAAGAGCAGGATATCGACGACGACGTCGGTGCCCGCTTCCTGCCGCATGGCCCGGCCGGGAAGGCGCACCGCACCCAGGAAATCCGCGATGCCGTCGATATGGCCGCGGGCCTTGGGATCGCTCTTGTCGAGCGAATAGCGCGAGGTCACGAACAGGGCGACGCCGCCCGGCCGAAGGTGCTCCAGCGATTTCGCGATGAAGAAATCGTGGAGCGACAGCCCGAGCCGGCCGAGGCTGGTCTTGTTCTGGATGCTGAGGTTCGAGAATGGGGGATTGCCGATAGCGAGGTCGAAGTCGCGCGGCAGCGACGCCTTGTCGAAATCGATGCAGCGGATGATCTGACCCGGATAGAGCGCGCTCGCGACGCGGGCGGTGACGGGATCGTTCTCGATACCGACGAACAGCGTGTCACTGGCCAGCCAGTCGGGCCGCAGCCCCATGAAGAGACCGCTGCCGCATCCGGGTTCCAGAACCTGGCCCCCGGTGAAGCCGAGGATGCGGGCGGCGTCCCACATGGCGCGGACGATATATTCGGGCGTATAGTGAGCATATTGCGTCGCGCGCTTGAGCGACTGAAGTTCGGCATCGGTCGTTTCGGCGGCAAGGCCGTGCCCCAGTTCCTCCCAGCCATCGCGGAATGTGCCCGCGCGATCGGCGAAGATGTTGTTCGCAAGCTCGGAGGCGCCGAAGCCGATGAACTTCGCGATGGCCTCCTGCTCGGCCGGCGTTGCTCCTCGTTGTTCGCGGTCCAGCAGGTTCAGCAGCCGGATCGCCTCGACATTGTCTTGCGCGCGGCCCTTCCACGAGGACGCCAGCATCCGCCCGGCGGCGAAGGAGAAATCGATGGGTTCGACCGGGGGCTGACCGGCAAGCACCTCCGCCGGCGCCAGCGAGAAGAGCGTAGGCTCGCAATGCTGGGAGATGATCGCTGCATCGGGCGCGACAGCGGGCGCCGGGTCGGGCGGCCTGACCGGCTGATCGAAGTCGAGGCATAGCTGGAGAGCCAGCGCGGATGCACTGTTTCGCATGGAATGCTTCCTTTTTGATGGGTTCGCGGGCGCAGCGCGGCGGCCCACAAGCTTGTCAGGCTGGTCGAAGATCAGGGTGTGACGGGGAGCCCTGGATCTGACCTCGTCTCAGGCCTCAGGTCATCCGAGGCGAAGCGAAGCGGCATATTGGCGCAGCAGATCGGCCATCGCGGTTCGGGCATGCGCCTTGTTGCCGATCACGATCTCGGGCTGGAGTTCGCGGCCGAGCGGCGTGCGGTATCCGAGCGCCAACCTGCCGCTTATGTCCTCAACGACTATACGATGGCCGCGGGGCAGCGCCGGGCCGGCATAGCGCGCGGTGAAATCCCCGAGGCGGCCCGACAGCCCGGCGGCCATCCTGGACCATCGGATATGTCCGGCGGCAAATTGATCGCCGGGCGCTCGGCCTCGTGCGAGCCAGAGGCGGAACTGGGCTCGCTGTTGCAGCACCGAATTGCGCGTGCGCTCCATCGTTCGTGCGAGCGGGAGGATATCGGCGTCCGCATCGAGCCGTTCGAGTTCAGTGGGGTCCACGACGACGAGAATACCGTCGCGTCGGCCGGCGCGGGCCCGGACGAGAGCGAAAAGGGGCGGAGCCCGGTTTCGGCGCTGACGGCATAAAGCGCGATAGCTTCGTGTCCGGATCGTTCGCGTAGCATGGCCAGGATGCCGATTGTGCCCGTCGCGAGTTCAGTCGCGCCGAGCAGAAGGACGCGGCGATGCCAGGATGCCGGTGCCGGGACGTCGGTGGGGTACGACCACTCGCTGGGGAGCGGCCGTCCCGGCTGCGCATTCTCGGTGCGATTGGGCTCGGAGGGTGTGGCAGCGAAAGCTCGACGGGCGACGTCGAAAATGTCGTCGGGTTGGCCGCCGCCATCCAAAAATCCCTGGCGGTAGGCAGGTCGCCGGACATCGGGATCACCCAGTCGTGGCGGTGACGGCGGCCTGGATTCCCATCCCGCCCGGGCAGCGTAGAGTCCGTCGGCGTAGGCAACGGCAGCATCCCAGCCATAGCCATGCACGTCACGACCATGGAGGATCGCGGGGTTTCGGCTGTCGGTGCTGCCCTGGGCGATCTGGCGCTCGATGCAGGCAAAGTTCGCGGCCACGCGCTGGCGCTCGGTTTCCTGGGCGATCGCTTCGTTGAGGGGACGAAGCGCCTGAACCCGCTCGCGGGAACGCGCCATGCGGGCGTCGAGGGGCGCATCGTTCGGCAGGTCGGGGAAACGGCGCCAGGCATCGGCCAACGCATGGGCGTGATGAGCCGGACGGCCGCGCGCCATCCAGCATCCCGCATCGGCGGGATCGAAACTGTCGGTCATGACGATCTCCGGCCTGGAATGTCAGCGGCTGGCGAGAAGCAGGTCGAGCGCGCGCGCGAACACCTCGTCGCCAGCGTCGTTGACGATGACCGCGGCGGGATTGGTGGCGCGCACGGCGCGGGCGACCGCTTGCGGAGCGGATATTGCAATATCCGGCCACTCTCGATTGTGAGAAGGTTAGTGCGTAAAAGGCGCTTTAGGCGCCGGGACTCGAGTTCGCGCGCGAGAAGGTCGGCTACCTCGATCTCGAGATCATGGTCGCAGCCGAGATTTTCATCCAGGGTGCGCACCGGCCGGTTGGCCTTGAGCCAGGCATCGACCTCGGCCACGGTCCACCGGCCAACCTGGTGATAGAAGTCCGCTCCGCCCGTTCCCTGGTTTCGGGCATGAAAGGCGAGTTCGCCTTCGATCCAGACTTCCGCCGAGAAAGCCGCGGTTTCCTGCGATAGCGCGGCGCTGTAGGAGATACGCCGTAGTTCGATTTGCATGGGGATTCTCCAGACTGCTCCATCATGCGGAGCACCCTCCCCTGTTCCCTCTCCCCCTTTCTAGGCGCAGCCCGGACTGTCGCCCGCGCCGCAAGGCCGGTATTCGGCATCGTAAGAGCAGCTGTTCTCGAATTCGGGATCGTCGGTTTCATCGACCAGATAGCCGGTGACCTCTTCAGCCGGCTCCGCCTCCAGCACACCAGCGGCGTTCGGAAGGAGACGAACGGGGAATATCCCGCGTCCGACGATCGCGTCAGCCCGCAACATCGCGCCCGCATGATCCTCGGCGGTCACCGCGACCTTGACCCTGATCGTCGTATAGACATGGACGTGAAACCCTCTCATGCCGGGAGCTCCGACCAGCCACCGGCGTCGCTGATCCAAACCATTCCGAGCGCCCGGAGCGGCATTTCCATGCAATCACTGGTCTCAGCGAGGGGATCGCGCACGAACACGCTGCCGCGGTCGTTGGCACGCTGCGGGGCGCGTCCGCCGAGCACCATCAAATCGTTGGCCCCACCCGGCATGGGGACGATATCCCCCGGCCTGACCTTGGCGGCCAGCACCCGGCCAATGGTATAATGAAGGGTCCAGCCCCTCTGGGAAAGTGACGCCATGTTTGGTCTCCTTGTGTGAATTTGCGAAGGCGCGATTCTCCCGCCGCTCCGCCGGACTGGCGTGCGGTTCCGGCCGGTGCAGGCCGACTGACACGGGGTGATGCGGGTAGGTTCAGTCGCCGCGCGGCAACGGGATCGGGACGGCCTGACCGCTGGCGAGGTTGAGGAATGCGCCGGCGTGACCGATGG
>JAYRJH010000268.1:0-4036 GCA_041906415.1 Sphingomonas sp.
CACCACGGCGCGGGTGAAGCGCCATGATTTCAGCGCGCCGTTCCGCGTGATCTGGAGATGGCAGGCGAGCGCCGCGCGATCCTCGCCATGCTTCAGCGAGCAGACGTTGGCGGAAAGTATCTCCGGCAGCATCGGCACGACGCGATCGGGGAAATAGACCGAATTGCCCCGCCGCCGCGCCTCGCGATCCAGCGCCGAGCCGGGACGGACATAGAAGCTGACGTCCGCGATGGCGACGATCGCCTTCCATCCGCCTTCGTTGGCGGGGTCGTCGTCCGGCGCGGCCCATACGGCATCGTCATGGTCGCGCGCATCGGCGGGATCGATCGCGACGATCGGCAGATGCGCGAGATCCTCGCGCCCCTCGCCCAGCGGCTGACGGGCGACGCGTTCGGCCTCCGCCAGCGCATCGTCGGAGAAACGATCGGGAATCTCGAACTGGTGGATCGCGATCAGCGAGAAGCTGCGCGGCGCGAAGGGATCGCCCAGCCTCTGCACCACCCGCGCCGTGATGCGCGGCGGGCGGCCGGCGCGCTCGGCCAGCACAAGATCGCCGGCCTCGGCATCCCCCGCGTCGGAGACAGGGAATTCGCGCCGCTCCTTCTTCTCCACGCCTTGCAGCCACAGCCGGTCGCCCTCCCCGCGCAACACGCCGATCATCTGCTCGGACGAAGGCGCGAGCGATTTCATCGGATGCGCGATCCAGCCGCCGCCCGCTTCCTCCGTCCGCGCGAGGATGCGCGCGCCCGCAGCAAGCGCGCCACGCTTGCGTTCCCGAACGCGCAGGCGCGGCGGCGGCGTATCCGCCTCCCAACGCTCCGGCACGGCCCAGACATTGCCGCCGTCGTCCACGTCCGCGACGCGCAGCACCGTCACCCTGGGAACGCCGCCCATCTTGTGGAAGGCACGACCGGGGGCGGAATCGATCATCCCCTCGTCCGCCATGTCCTTCAGGAGCGCCTTGAGCGCGATCTTCTCCTGCGCGGTCAGGCCGAAGGCGCGCGCGATCTCCCTTTTGCCGGCGGGGCGATCGCTCGACGCGATGAAATCCATGATCTGCTGGCGGGTCGGCAGGCCGGCCTTTGGTTTACGCATCGCGCGGAGATAGGGATTATGTGCGCCAGCGTCACCCGCCAAAGTCCACCAATCGTTAAGCCTGATCCATAACCGGATGCGAAGATGACCGCGGCATAACGTGGCTCATGGCCAAAACCCGCCGCATCACCGTGAACAGGAATTCCGTCGCCTCGCCGTCGCTGGCGGACGCGCTGGGCTTCACCCCGGCCGCCACGCCGGAGATAGAGGCCGGGCGCAACGCCAGCCTGCATGAGGCGCGCACGATCTGGCCGGTCACGGTGGCGGTGCTGGTATTCGGCCCGATCGCGGTGCTGGGCCGCAGTCTCTACGATCCGGGAACGGCCGGCCTGTTCCTCGGCTATGGCGGGCTGGTCGGCCTGTTCGCGTTGCTGATCGGCGCGGTCCTGTTCCTTCCGCCGGGGCAAAGACAGCCGCCGCATCTGCGCGTCGGCGCGGTTTCCGCCCTGTCGGCGGGGCTGGCCGTCTCGCTGTCGCTGCTGCTGGACGCTTCGGCCACCCTGCCCTCGCCGGAGACGCGCTTCTCCGGCTTCGTCGCGGTGTTCGCGGGAATCATCACGGCGGCCGTCTCGCTTCATGCCGTACGGGCCGCGAGCATCATCTTCTCCGCCATGATGGCGGCGATGGTGCTGGTGACGGCCGGCCCCGGCTATGCCTTCGCCACGGCCGGCGTGCTGGCGACCCTGTTCACCGGCGGGCTGATCCGCATCGCCTGGCGCGATATGGCCGGGCAGCTTGCCTATGCCGGGGAACGCGCCTCAGGCCAGCTCGCCGCACGGCTCGTCGACGAGTTCGAGGCGCAGGGCACCGGATGGTTCTGGCAGACGGACCGGATGGGCAACATAACCTATCTCACCGGCAAGGTGGCGGACGAGTTGACCCGACTGGGCGTCTTCCCGATCGGGGAGCGGCTGGTGAACATCTTCCAGGTCGATTCGGAGTTGGTGGATACCGAGCGCACGCTGACCTTCCACCTCTCTTCCCGCACCAGCTTTTCCGATTATTCGGTGCGGCCGGCGTTCGACGGGGAGGTGGATCGGCGCTGGTCCATCTCCGGCAGGCCGGTGCTGGACGATCTCGGCTGTTTCCAGGGCTTTATCGGCTCCGGCTCGGATCTCACCGAAAAGCGGCGGGCGGAGGCGGAGATCACGCGGCTGGCCTTGTTCGACAGCCTCACCGGCCTCGCCAATCGTCAGCGGATGCGATTGTCGCTCGAAAAGGCGCTGATCTCGCAACGCGATGCGCCTTATTCCACCGGTCTGTTCCTGCTCGATCTGGATCGCTTCAAGGCGGTGAACGACACGCTCGGCCATCAGGTGGGCGACGCCCTGTTGAAGCAGGTCGCGCAGCGGCTGCAGCGCACGGTCGGGGATTCGGGACTGGTCGGCCGGCTGGGTGGCGATGAGTTCGAGGTCGTGCTGCCCCGCCAGGGCGACCGCGCGCGGCTGGGCGAGCTGGCGGAGGACATCATCTCGGCCCTTTCCGCGCCCTATCTCATCTCCGGCGCCAGGCTTTCCATCGGCTGTTCGGTGGGCATCGCAATCGCGCCCGAACATGGCGAGGATGCCGAAACCCTCGTGCGCAACGCGGATCTCGCGCTCTACGCCGCCAAGGCCGACGGGCGCGGCGTCCATCGCTTTTATCGCCCGGAACTTCTGGCCGGCGCGCAGAACCGCAAGCGGCTGGAGGACGATCTGCGCCAAGCACTGGCGGGGAACGAATTCCACCTCACCTACCAGCCTGTGGTGTCCACCGCGGACGAGCGGATCGTGGGCTATGAGGCGCTGTTGCGCTGGGAGCATCCCTCGCGCGGGTCGATCAGCCCTTCCGATTTCGTACCCGTGGCGGAGGAATGCGGCCTGATCGAGCAGATCGGCGCGTGGGTATTGCGCACCGCCTGCATGGAAGCCGCGCAATGGCCCGATCACGTCCGCGTCGCGGTCAACGTCTCGCCCCTGCAATTCGCCAACCCGATCCTGCCCGCCATCGTCACCAATGCCATCGCCGCATCGGGCATCGCGCCGCACAGGCTGGAGCTGGAGATCACCGAAGGCGTCTTCCTCAACGAAAGCGCCTCGTCCGAACATATGTTCCGCGCGCTGAAGAACATCGGCGTGCGGCTGGCGCTGGATGATTTCGGCACCGGCTATTCCAGCCTCGGCTATCTGAAAAAGGCGCCGTTCGACAAGATCAAGATCGACCAGAGCTTCGTGCGCGGCGCGATCCAGCCGGGCAGCCGCAATGCGGCGATCATCAGGGCGATCGTCACGCTCGCCGATACATTGGGCATGGAAACCACCGTGGAGGGCGTGGAGCAGCAGGATGAGATAGGCCTGTTCCGCGAAATGGGGTGCAGCCATATCCAGGGCTATGTCTACGGTCGCCCGTCACGTGCGGCGGACGTGCTGGAGCAGTTGAGCAGCCTCTGCAGCGCCGTGCCGATCGGCCATCGCGTCTCGCGCGCGCCGCGCACCTCGATGCTGCGTACCGCCCGGCTGGAGGCCGGTGGCGTGGGAGGCGATATCCGCATCCGCAACGTTTCCAGCGGCGGGGCGATGATCGACGGTGTGGAGTTTCCCCCCGAGGCTATTGGTGCAGACGTGCAGATCGAATTGCTGGAGAACCAGCTTTTCCCCGCGACGATCCGCTGGATGCACGGCGGGCGCGCCGGGCTTCAGTTCGTGGAAGCGTTCGACGTGGAGCGCCTCTCTCACCACACCTTGCCCAAGGCCGCGACGCGGCAGCGCAAGGTCGCCTGATCTTCACCGCAGATTTTTTGGAGATAGGCGGAACCCTCGGCATGGTGAGCCGTTCATCGCTTCGGATAGCAGATCATGCCCCCCCGCTCTTGCTATCCAGGTAACAGGCCCGGAAGCGTCACCCCCTCCCCCCCGGTGGTGCTTCCGGGCCTTCATGTTTGGCCATTTGCGTCCGGCGGCGA
>JAYRJH010000268.1:4073-4370 GCA_041906415.1 Sphingomonas sp.
CGTCGCCACGCTGGTGCTTACGGGCTGCAACACGATCGAGGGAATGGGAAAGGACGTTTCGTCCGTGGGCAAAACAGTCTCCAGGACGGCACAGGAGACGAAGTGAGGCAAGGCCGGGCGGAGGATCACTCGCCCGGCGCGGCTTCCGCTTCCACCGGCGCCCGGGCGCGGGCGCGCTCGGTGAACCAGATTCCGATCAGCGCCAGCTCATAGAGCAGGCACAGGGGAATCGCGAGCAACAGCTGCGAGCCCACGTCGGGCGGCGTCAGCACCGCCGCGATCGCGAAGGCCGCGACG
>JAYRJH010000269.1:0-4368 GCA_041906415.1 Sphingomonas sp.
CCTCGCGCGGATGCAGAGCCAGGCCGCGCCACCGGGCGAGATCGCCTTCTTCCAGTCGCTGATCGTCACCTCGTGCCTCGCGTTCGGCTCGCCGTGGCTGCTGGCGATGCCGGAGGCGGGGGAGTGGTGGAAGATCGCGGTGGCCGCGCTGCTCGCCACCATGTCGCTGTTCCTGCTCGGCTGGGCCTATGCCCATGGCGAGACGGGCTATCTGGCCACGACGGAATACACCTCCTTCCTCTATGCCGCGACGCTCGGCTTCCTCGTGTTCGGGGAGCGGCTGTCGCTCTACACCCTGGCCGGGGCGGCGATCATCGTCGCGGCCTGCCTTTATGCGGCGAGGCGTCGCGATATCGTGCAGGCCGCGCTAGAGGGGCCGGCATGACCGTGAACATCCGCCCCGCCGCGCCGTCCGATTGCGCGACCATCCTGCGATTCGTGCGCGAACTGGCCGAATATGAGCGCGAGCCCGATGCCGTGGAGGCGACCGAGGAGATGCTCGCCGCCGCCCTGTTCTCCACGCCCCCGGCGGCCGAGGCGCTGATCGCCGAGCGCGACGGGGAGCCGATCGGCTTCGCCCTGTTCTTCCACAATTTCTCGACCTGGGCGGGCAAGCGCGGAATCTATCTGGAAGACCTCTACGTCACGCCCGCCGCGCGCGGCTCCGGCGCGGGGAAGGCGCTGCTGGTGCATCTCGCCGCGCTGGCGGTGGATCGCGATTGCGCGCGGTTCGAATGGTCGGTGCTGGACTGGAACACGCCCGCGATCGACTTCTACCGCGCGATGGGCGCGGTGGGGATGGAGGAATGGACCGTCCAGCGCGTCTCGGGCGATGCGCTCCTTCGCCTCGCGGGGCGCGGCTGATGGCGTGGCTGTGGCTCATCATCGGCGGCTGCTGCGAAGTGGGGTTCACCACCTGCCTGCGCTACGTCGACGGCTTCCGCAACGTGCCATGGACGATCGGATTCCTCGTTTCCGTCACGCTCTCGATGGCGCTGCTGGAGCTTGCCTCGCGCACGATCCCGATGGGGACGGCCTATGCGGTGTGGGGCGGGATCGGGGCGCTGGGCACGGTGCTGGTCGGCATCGCCTTCTACGGCGAGCCGCTGACCGCCGTGCGCGGCCTGCTGATCCTCGGCATCGTCGGTTGCGTCGCGGGGCTGAAGGCGGCGGCATGAGCGCGGACGCCGGCCTCGTCGACTGGGTCGCTGAGGCGATGGAGCCGATCGGCACGATCACGACCAAGCGCCTGTTCGGCGGGGCCGCGCTCTATTGCGACGGCCTGACCTTCGCGATCGTCGCGTTCGATTGCCTGTGGTTCAAGGCGGACGCCGGGAGCGCGGCCGCATGGGACGCGATCGGCGCGGAGCAATTCAGCGTCACGCGCGACAACGGGCGGGTGCAGTCCCTTCCCTACCGCCGCGCGCCGGACGATGTGTATGACGACGCCGACGCGCTGCGCGAATGGGCCGCGCTGGCGTTGGAGGCGGCGCGGCGGGCGCCTCCGAAGGCGCCAAGGCGGCGGAAGCGCGCGCCCCGCCGTTCGGACTGAACAGCGGGCCGCCCGTCCGTCAAGGGACAGGCGGCCCGCCGGTCATTACGCCTTCTTCGCGTCGTTTGCGCGCGCGATCGCTTCCTCCACGATCTGCCGCGCTTCGGCCGCATCGCCCCAATTGCCGATGCGCACCCACTTCTCGGACTCCAGATCCTTATAGTGGGTGAAGAAATGCTCGATCTGCTGGAGCACGATCGAGGGCAGGTCCTGCCGCTCGCCGACGTCCGAATAATAAGGGAAGGTGGTGTCCACCGGCACGCAGATCAGCTTCTCGTCGCCGCCATGCTCGTCCTCGAGGTTGAGCACGCCGATCGGGCGCGCGCGCACGACGCAGCCGGGAATGAACGGCGAGCGCGAGATCACCAGCGCGTCGAGCGGATCGCCGTCCGGCGAGAGGGTGTGCGGCACGAAACCGTAGTTCGCCGGATAGCGCATCGGCGTATGCAGGATGCGATCGACGAACAACGCGCCGGATGCCTTGTCGAACTCATATTTCACCGGCTCGCCGCCCAGCGGCACCTCGATGATGACGTTCAGATCTTCGGGCGGGTTCTTGCCCGTGGGGATCAGGTCGATGCGCATGTCTTCCTTCTTTGTTTCAAGGCCGCTGTTCAGCGCGGCGCCAGCAGCCTGTCCAGCCCACCCTCTCCGGTGCCGATCTTTTCGAGGCGCGGGTAGCGCAGGCCATCGTGCCAGTCGAGCGCAACCGTGCGAAATTCCTCGCCCTTGCGCACCAGCAGGGTGATCGGCGCGCGGTTCCCCTGCGCCGCCGCGATCGCCGCCTTGATCCGTTCGGGCGAATAGCCTTCGTTGTTGACCGCGGCGATCGTCGTGCCGACGGTCAGCCCCGCCCGGAAGGCCGCGCCGTCCCACGTCACGCCCGTCACCGCCCCGCCCTCGCCGATGGTCAGGCCGCCGGAATAGGTGAGGTTCACCATCTTGCGCGTCTTCTCGTCCGAGCTGAACGAGGGCGTCGGCTTGTCGGTGTAGACCAGGCGATATCCGTTCCGCTCGAAGCCCTGGATCGGCGCGCCTTCGGCATGTTCGGTCAGCCGCTTCACCAGATAGGCCTTCCAGTCCCACGGCTGGATCGCGTTCAGCGTCGCGGCCACGTCGTCGATCGTATAGGTCAGTTCGCCCCAGTCGCCGTCGCGCATCCCGAAGAAGGCGCGGGCGAAATCGTCGATCGACTTCTTTCCACCCGATTGCTCGCGCAGCAGCGAATCGACGTCCATCCACACGAGCAGGCCTTCGTTGTAATAATCCTCGCTGCGCTGCCAGCTCAGCCAGCCCTTCGGCTTGCGGTTCGCGATGATCGGATCGAGCGTGGTGTCCGCCAGATCGCGCCAGTGGCGCGCTGGCTGCGAATCGTAATTCGCCATGATCGCCGCATATTGATCGAGCGTGTCCTGCTTCGACACCAGCCCGGAACGCGCCTGGAGCACATATCCCCAGAACTGCGTCTGCCCTTCATAAACCCACAGCAGCGATCCGCGCATCGGCATGCGGAAATCGGGCGTCCACAGGTCCGCCCCGCGCCGGAACTTGCCGTTCCAGCTATGGGTATATTCGTGCGGCAGCAGGTTGCGGCGGCCGGGGCCTTCATCCCATTTCGTGAAATAGCCCGGCGTCACGCCGTTCTCGGAGCTGCGATGATGCTCCAGCCCGATCCCGCCGAGCCGGTCGGTGATCGAGAGCAGGAAATCATAATGGTCGTAATGCTGCGACGCGAAGGTCTTCACCGCCTGGTCGACCAGTTTCTTGTGCGCGTCGATCTGCGCCGGCGTCGCGACCAGCTCGGCGGGATCGTCGGCGAATACGTTGAGCGTCACCTTGTCGCTCAAGGGGATCACCCGGCCGTAACGCCCGGCGAGCATCGGCGAATCGACCAGAATCTCGTAGTTGGTCGGCTCATAGGCCCAGGTGTTGCCCCCGGTGCCGGCCGGCTTGCCGCGCAGCGCGCCCGCCGCCGTCCAGCCCGTGGGCCAGGTGACGTTCATGCGCACGGGGATGCGGCGCGTGAAATAGCCCGCCGGATAGAGGCTAACCGAATTGGGCTGGAGGCTTATCATCGTCGAGGTGACGGCGATCCGCCCCTGATCCGCCTTGGTGGCGGAAAGGAACTGGAATTCCAGATCGAGCTGCTTCGCGCCCGAAGGCACGTCGACATGGAAAGCGAACACGTCGACCGGATCGCGCGTCCACGGCACCAATACGCCGTTCGCGCGGATCATCAGCCCGGCGAGCTTCTCGATCTCCGCGCGCGGCGAATGGCCGCCGGGCATCCACTTCGGGAAAAGCAGGGTGAAGGGGCCGGATTTCGCCACCGGGATCGTCTGCTTCACGCGCAGGATGCCGCGCACCGTGTCGGTGGCGTCGACGTTGACCACCATCGTCCCCGGATAGGCCACGTCGCGCGCCTCGGGGATCGTATCGACGATGGGCACGGGCTGCGGCGCGGAATTGCCGGGGGGAACCTGCGCCGCAACCGGCGCGGCGGAGAGCAGGAGGACGGCAATCGCGCTGCGGATCATTGACGGTCTTTCATGCAAAAAGCCGACGCTAGCGCCCGCGGCCGCTCCGCTCAATGCCCGCCGGAGCTGCCCAGCACGTTGATCGAGAAGGCCAGCACGCCGATGTTGAACACGAAGGCGGCAAGGCAATGCCCGATCGCCACCCGCCGCATCCGCCGCGACGAAAGCCCGATATCGGACGTCTGGAACGTCATGCCCATCGTGAAGGAGAAATAGATGAAGTCCCAGTAATCCGGCTCGGGGCATCCGGGGATGTCCAGCCCGCCGGCGTCCTTCCCG
>JAYRJH010000270.1:0-4366 GCA_041906415.1 Sphingomonas sp.
CCCCGATCGCCTCGTGGATCAGCACCGCCGCCACCACCGAATCGACGCCGCCGGAAAGGCCGCAGATCACCCGTCCCTTGCCGACCTGCTCGCGGATCTCGGCGATCTTGGTCTGGCGGAACTCCGCCATCGTCCAGTCGCCATCAAGGCCGCAGACGTGGCGCGCGAAATTGGCGATCAGCTTCGCCCCGTCCGGGGTGTGGACCACCTCCGGGTGGAATTGCATCGCATAGATGCGCCGCGCGTCGTCAGCGATCACCGCGCAGGGCGCACCGGTGCTGGCCGCGACCGGGCGGAAGCCGGGGGCGAGCACCGTCACCTTGTCGCCATGGCTCATCCATACCTGATGCCGTTCGCCCTCGCGCCACACCGCGTCGAACAGCGAGCAGCCGTCGGCGATATCGATGAAGGCCTCGCCGAACTCGCCGGAATTCCCCTTCTCCACCATGCCACCGAGCTGGTGCATCAGCACTTGCTGGCCGTAGCAGATGCCGAAGATCGGCAAGCCGGCATCGAGGATCGCCTGCGGAATGCGCGGGCTGCCCTCATCGAGCACCGAGGCCGGGCCGCCGGAGAGGATGACGCCGGCGGGCTTCATCCGCTCGAACGCCGCCTCTGCGGACTGGAACGGCGCGATCTCGCTATAGACGCCCGCCTCGCGCACGCGGCGCGCGATGAGCTGCGTTACCTGGCTGCCGAAATCGACGATGAGGATGCTGTCGGGATGGTCCATGGCGAGCCTGTAGCGATGTGGCGGCGTGGACGAAAGAGGCTCCAGTCATCCCCCGCATGGCTAGAACGCTGGAGGTTGTCTCGCAAAGAAAAAGGGCCGCTTCCCGTTCTGGGAAGTAGCCCTTTTCATCAGTTCGCCGCAGCAAAGCTGCGTTGTCGGACGGCGCTTCCGGCGCGGCCGGCCGGACACGGCTTGGAGGCTTGGCGTAGCTTAGCTACGCCTCAGGCCGCCTCGTCGAAATCCTCGTCGGTCATCACCGGGCCGGAATCCTGGCCCTTGGCCGAAACGTCGCGATCGACGAATTCGATCACCGCCATCGGTGAGGCGTCCGACGCGCGGATGCCGGCCTTGATGATGCGGGTATAGCCGCCGTTGCGGCTCGCATAACGCGTCGCCAGCACGTCGAACAGCTTCACGAGCTGCGCATCATCCAGCAGGCGGGCATGCGCAAGACGGCGGTTCGACAGGCCGCCCTTCTTGCCGAGCGTGACCAGCTTCTCGACATAGGGGCGAAGTTCCTTCGCCTTGGCGAGCGTGGTGGTGATCTGCTCGTGCTTGATGAGCGCGGCAGACATATTGCGGAACAGCGCGGCGCGATGCGCGGAGGTGCGCTGGAGCTTACGACCGCCAACCTTGTGACGCATGGGTTCAGTCCTTTCCGTTCGTTAGGGGGCCGTTTCAGGTACCCCGTACCGGGTGGCGACGCGGACCACCCAATTTGACGCCACTCCGGCGTGGGCCGGAGTCCAATTTCTTCGCAGGCCCGACGCGGCAAAGCCGCGTCGTCGGACGGGTTCGGCTTGGCCGACCCGCCGGCCGGGCTGGTGCCGTCTCCGGGTTAGCGTCGCTAACCCGGTGCGGCTTAGCCCATGATCTCCTGCTCGAGCTTCTTCGCCATCTCTTCGATGTTCTCCGGCGGCCAGCCGGGGATTTCCATGCCGAGACGCAGGCCCATCGACGACAGCACTTCCTTGATCTCGTTCAAGGACTTGCGGCCAAAGTTCGGAGTGCGCAGCATCTCCGCCTCGGTCTTGCCGACGAGATCGCCGATATAGATGATATTGTCGTTCTTCAGGCAGTTCGCCGAACGGACCGACAATTCCAGCTCATCGACCTTCTTGAGCAGGTAGCGGTTGATCTGCTGCGTGTCGCCCTGCGGCTCCGCGCCGGCGGCAGGCGCCGCGACGCCGATCGGGGCCGAGCGCGCGATCGCCGAATCGTCGAAGTGGACGAACAATGCGAGCTGGTCCTGCAGGATACGCGCGGCATAAGCGAGCGCGTCTTCCGGCGTGACCGTGCCGTCCGTCTCGATCGACAGCGTCAGCTTGTCATAATCGAGATCCTGACCGACGCGGGTCGGATCGACCTTGTAGCTGACCTGACGCACCGGCGAATACAGCGCATCAACCGGGATCAGCCCGATCGGCGCATCGGCCGGACGGTTCGCGACGGCGGGCACATAGCCCTTGCCCACGTCGGCGGTCAGCTCCATGTTGAGCGTGGCGCCCTCGTCGAGGTGGCAGATGATGAGATCGGGGTTCATCACCTCGATATCGCCGCTCACCGCGATGTCGCCCGCCTTCACGGCGGCCGGGCCGGTCGCGGAAAGCTGGAGGCGCTTCGGGCCTTCGCCCTGCATCCTGAGCGCCACCTGCTTCACGTTCAGCACGATGTCGGTGACGTCCTCGCGCACGCCCGCGAGCGAGCTGAACTCATGCAGCACGTTCTCGATCTTGATCGAGGTGACGGCAGCGCCTTGAAGCGAGGAGAGCAGCACGCGGCGCAGCGCGTTGCCGAGCGTCAGACCGAAACCGCGCTCCAACGGCTCGGCGACGAAGGTCGCCTTCCGCTTCCCGTCGCCGCCCTTTTTCTCGAGCGCGTTGGGCTTCTTCAGTTCCTGCCAGTTCTTTGCGTTGACGGACAAGGCTCTCGTCCCCTGGGGTTGGGCCGGAACGGGGGCATGTTCCGGCCTTGGTGCAAATGAACCCCCGACTCGTCAGCCGGGAGCCGTCAGATCAGACGCGGCGGCGCTTCGACGGGCGCACGCCGTTGTGCGGGATCGAGGTCACGTCGCGGATCGACGTGATCTGGAAACCGACCGCCTGCAATGCCCGCAGCGCGGATTCACGGCCCGAACCCGGGCCCTTCACCTCGACCTCAAGCGTGCGGACGCCATGCTCGGCGGCCTTCTTGCCCGCGTCCTCGGCCGCGACCTGCGCGGCATAGGGAGTCGACTTGCGCGAGCCCTTGAAGCCCATCATGCCGGCCGAGGACCAGCTGATCGCATTGCCCTGCGCATCGGTGATGGTGATCATCGTGTTGTTGAAGCTTGCGTTGACGTGCGCCACGCCCGCCGTGATGTTCTTGCGTTCGCGCCGACGAAGGCGCTGCGGTGCCTGTGCCATGTGGTATTCCTGACCTGTTCTTTCAACTCGGCTGCCGGGAGGCTTTCCGCCTCATACCCGCCGCCGGCGGAGTAAGCCGGAGAACCGTCCCCCGGACGGCTTCCCGATTCGGCTTACTTCTTCTTGCCAGCGATCGGCTTGGCCTTGCCCTTGCGGGTGCGCGCATTGGTATGCGTGCGCTGGCCACGGACCGGCAGGCCCTTGCGATGACGCAGGCCGCGATAGCAGGCCAGATCCATCAGGCGCTTGATGTTCATCGCGGTTTCGCGACGCAGGTCGCCTTCCACGGTGTGATCGGCGTCGATCGTCTCGCGGATTTGGAGCACTTCCTGATCCGACAGATCCTGGACGCGGCGTTCCGGCGCGATCGACAGCTTCTCTGTGATTTCCCTGGCCTTGGCCGGGCCGATGCCGTGGATATAGGTGAGCGCGATCACCACGCGCTTGTTGGTCGGGATATTGACACCCGCGATACGTGCCATGAAACTTGTTCTCCTGTGCTCCACAGGGGCCGGCATGGCTGCCACGGCCCCCATCTCGTCGCATTGCATTCCAAGACGCAGGAAAGCGGCGTGCGCAAGGATGCGCCGCCGGCAACCGTGTGTTGGAAGCGATGCCACCTAGGCGCGGCGCGCGCCGCTGTCAAGGCGCGGCTTCCTCACGGGATCAATATCTACACGCCGGCCTCCACCCGATCGAGCGCGATCAGGCTGCGGAAGCTGACCACCGCCTCGTTCTGCGCGAACAGCCGCCGAGTCGCGGCCTCGTAAGCGGCCATGTTCGGGCAGACGATCACCAGCACGAAGCTGATTCCGCCGGTGACATAATAGTATTGCTGCACCTCCGGCGCGGCGCCGAACATCGCCTTGCGGGAGGGACGAAGGGACTGATCCGCGCGATCGGCGCGCTGCTGTCGTGGACCACCTATGCCGTCGGCAACAGCCGTTGCCTCGCGCTGCTGCGCGACGTTTCAGTGCATGACTGGAACCTGCTGACCGGCATCATCACCGGCGCGCTTTGGAACCGGATGAGCCGGCTGCTGCCGCTCACCATGGTGGGCCAGATGATCTTGTTCGAGACGCTGTTCGCGCTTCTCTACGGCTTTCTATGGGACTGGTGACGGCAAGCGTGCTCTTCTGCATCGCCGCTCATCGCCTTTCCGCAAAGGGAACGCCGGCGGAAAGCGAGCTTTCCGCCGGCGTCGGCGCCCCCGGGAGTGTCGGACGCC
>JAYRJH010000271.1:0-4347 GCA_041906415.1 Sphingomonas sp.
CTGCAACGCGGCGTCATGCAGCCCGCTGGTGAGCGCCGCGATCGGATAAGCGGCGGTCGCGCCGATGAGCGCGACCAGCGTGAAGGTGCCGGCATATTCGGAGAAGGCCGCGATCGCCGGGCCGTGCCGTGGCCACCAGCGCGCGCCATAGAGCCGCAGCGGCACGAGGATCGTCGCGGCGAGATAATAAGGCAGGATGCCGCGCCCGAGCGGCTCGATCGCAAGGCCCGCCGCGTGCATCAGCAACGCCACCACCGCGAGGCTGCCGATCACGCAGGCCGCCAACCCCCGGCCGTAACCGCGCGTGGCGTGGCCGGCGGGAGCGATGGTTCCTTGCGTAAGCGATGGAATCAACGGGGCGGCAACGGTGGACGGTCTCAACGGCAACGCTTTCGATGAGGCGCTCGCCTCGACCCGACAATCTTTGATTCACCATGCCATGATCCCCCGCGCGCGGCTTGTCATGCGGAAAAGACGCAAGCTTGCGACGAAACGCCAATCCCGCGCGCCAGTGTGACCCTTTGGTGACACCGAAACAGGCGGTTGACTTCATCGCGCGGGCATCGCAGGGGCGACCTCGCGCCGGCGTATCCCCGCCGGCCATCAGGAACCCGCAAACACAATGCCAGACGACAGTAGAAGTCGATCGAACGCGCCATCGGGGGCGCACGGCCGGGCCTGATCGGATCAGCCTCGCCGTGGCCGCCGCCGGTGGCGACCAGACGAGGTTGAGATATGGATTTCGTTCCACAGACCGCGCGCGGCCTGCTGAGCCTGTCGCGCCAATGGCGCGGCCGCGTCACGCCGAGCTGGGCGGATGCGATCGCCTTCCTGCTGCTGTTCGGCGCGGCGGTGCTGGTGATCCGGGGCGCGGAGGGCATGGCGGCGCCGCTCGCGAAGCTCGCCATCGCGCCGGTGTCGCTCGATCCGGCGAACCTGCCGGGCTATGCCTTGCGCACCACCTTGCGCATGTTCGCGGCGCTGGGCGCGAGCCTGATCTTCACCTTCACCATCGCAACGCTCGCCGCCAAGAGCCGCCGGGCGGAGACGGTGATCGTGCCCGCGCTGGATATCCTGCAATCGGTACCCATCCTGGGCTTCCTCACCTTCACCGTGACCTTCTTCATGGGGCTTTTCCCCGCGCGGCAGCTCGGCGTGGAGCTGGCGGCGATCTTCGCGATCTTCACCAGCCAGGCGTGGAACATGGCGTTCAGCTTCTATCAGTCGCTGCGCTCGGTGCCGGGCGATCTGGAGGAGGTGGCGCAAGGCTTCGCATTGTCGCCGTGGCGGCGCTTCATCCGGCTGGAGCTGCCCTTCGCGACGCCCGCGCTGGTGTGGAACGCGATGATGTCCATGTCGGGCGGATGGTTCTTCGTCGTCGCTTCGGAGGCGATCAGCGTCGGCGACACGCGGATCATGCTGCCGGGCATCGGCTCCTTCCTGGCGCTCGCGATCGACCGGCAGGATTTCGCGAGCGTCGGCTGGGCAGTGGCGGCGATGGCGGTGGTGATCCTGCTCTATGACCAGTTCGTCTTCCGCCCCGTGGTGGCCTGGGCGGACCGTTTCCGCTTCGAGCAGACCGCGAGCGCGCACCGCCCCCGTTCATGGGCTTACGATCTGTTCCGCCGCACCCGTTTGCTGCCGGTGGTCTTCTCCCCGTTCACCGCTTTCGGCCGCGCCTTGATGGCGCTCGATCGCCGCCCGGCGAGACGTTCGCGGCACGAAGACCGCCCGGCGCGCGCCGCATGGATATGGCCGGCAGCGGTGGCCGGCGCGGTCGGCTGGTCGGCATGGTTGGTGGCGAGCTACATCTCGCGCCATCTCTCATTCGGGGATGTGCTGAGCGCCTTCGGCCTCGGCTTCGTCACGATGCTGCGCGTGCTGGTGCTGATCGCGCTGGCGAGCCTGATCTGGGTGCCGGTCGGCGTATGGATCGGCCTGCGCCCACGCTGGGCGGAGCGGCTCCAGCCGGTCGCGCAGTTCCTCGCGGCCTTTCCGGCGAACGTGCTGTTCCCCTTCGCGGTGATCGCGATCGTCCACTGGAGGCTCGATCCCGATATCTGGCTCTCCCCGCTGATGGTGCTGGGAACGCAATGGTATATCCTGTTCAACGTCATCGCGGGCGCGAGCGCGATCCCAAACGACCTGCGCGAGGCCGCGGGCATGTTCGGTGTGAAGCGCTGGCAATGGTGGCGCAGCCTCGCGATCCCCGGCATCTTCCCTTATTATGTGACAGGCGCACTCACCGCGTCGGGCGGATCGTGGAACGCCAGCATCGTCGCGGAGCTGGTGACATGGGGCGACCGCAAGCTGGAGGCGACCGGCCTCGGCGCCTATATCGCGCAAGCCACCGCCGATGGAGACTTCCCGCGCGTGACGCTGGGAATCGCGGTGATGTCGATCTTCGTCATCGGTTTCAACCGGCTGCTGTGGCGGCCGCTCTATGCCTTCGCCGACCGCCGCCTGCGGCTCGGCTGACCTGAGAGGAGACGCACGTCATGGCCACCCTCGCCCATATTCCCGCGGCAGCGCCGCTCGTCACCATTGCCGGCGTGCGCCACCATTACGGCAAGGGCGCGAACGACCTGCTGGTGCTCGACAATGTCGACCTCACGCTCAACGAGGGCGAGGTGGTCGGGCTGCTCGGCCGTTCCGGCTCCGGCAAGTCCACCCTGTTGCGCTCGATCGCCGGACTGATCGCGCCGAGCGAGGGCGAAATCCGTTTCGAGCCTCAGGCCGACGGTGGCGACCCCACCGTGGCGATGGTGTTCCAGACCTTCGCCTTGTTCCCGTGGCTTACCGTGCTCCAGAACGTCGAGCTTGGGCTGGAGGCGCAGCGCGTGCCCGCCGAGGAGCGCCGCACGCGCGCATTGGCCGCGATCGACCTGATCGGCCTCGACGGATTCGAGAACGCCTATCCCAAGGAGCTTTCCGGCGGGATGCGCCAGCGCGTCGGCCTCGCACGCGCGATCGTGGTCAATCCCTCGCTGCTGCTGATGGACGAACCCTTCTCCGCGCTCGACGTGCTGACGGCGGAAACGCTGCGCACCGACCTGCTGGACCTGTGGTCCGAGGGGCGGATGCCGATCAAGTCGATCCTGATCGTCACCCATAATATCGAGGAAGCCGTGCTGATGTGCGACCGCATCCTCGTCTTCTCCTCCAATCCCGGCCGCATCGCCGCCGAGATCAGGGTGGACCTGCCCCAGCCGCGCGACCGGCTCGATCCGGCGTTCCGCGCGCTGGTGGAGGATATCTATGCCCGGATGACGGCGCGGCCCGCCCCCGCGCGCGACGGCCTGTTCCCCGGCACGGGCATCGCGATGACCCTGCCGATCGTCTCCACCAACGCGCTCGCCGGGCTGATCGAGGAAGTGGACGCCGCCCCCTTCAACGGCCGCGCCGCCATGGCCGATCTCGCCGACCAGCTCCAGTTCGAGATCGACGACCTGTTCCCGATGGCCGAGACGCTGCAACTGATGCGCTTCGCCGATCTTTCCGGCGGCGACCTGACGCTGACGCCCGCCGCGCGCCGCTATGCCGGGGCCGATACGGACGAGCGCAAGGCGATCTTCGCGCAGGCATTGGTGCAGCATGTGCCGCTGGCGCAGCATATCCGCCGGATCCTCGACGAGCGCCCGAGCCATGTCGCCCCGGCCCGCCGTTTCCGCGACGAGCTGGAAGATCACATGTCCCCCGATTATGCGGACGAGACATTGCGCGCCGTGACGCACTGGTGCCGCTATGCCGAGCTGTTCGCCTATGACGAGGAAGCGGACCAGTTCAGTCTCGACAACCCGAGCTAGGGGTTCGTCCCGGACCGGCTATATCGCGGCACGAAGCACGCTTCACCTACTAGGGATTGTGCCATCCGTCGAAAAAATCGCCGAGCCGATCCTTTTTGCATTGGAGCGGAAGGCGGCTCGCGTTACTCTCCGTTCGTGTCGGGGCGTTGCGGTTTGCGCCGCGCCCGCGGGGGGACAGATCAGTGGCGAATCGACAGGATATGCTTGCCCCCGCCCCTTGTCGGCATGGAAAAACCCCGGTCCGCGCGGTGCGAACCGGGGCGTTTCCCGCGCGAATCGGCGATCGGTCAGCCGGCCTCCTCGAACAGGTCCTGTGCGTTCTGCGCGGTGGCGGACAGGCGCACCGTGTCGCCCTCGACCGACGCGACCAGGCCGGCGGGCAGGTAATGGTGCCGCGCGCCTTCTCCGCCCGGCCCCTGCGGGCTGTCGGCCTTGGTCAGCTTGATGCGCTCACCGTCGATATGGTCGACGGTGCCGACATGGACGCCGTCCGCACCGATGACCTTCATATGCGGCTGGATGTTGCTGTGATCGTGCATGA
>JAYRJH010000272.1:0-4333 GCA_041906415.1 Sphingomonas sp.
GCGGCCGCGCTATCGGGAAAGCGCCGCCGGAACAAGTCAGCCGCGCCCCAGCATCAGGTCCGCCGTGGTCCGCGCGCTCGCCATCACGCCCGATATGCCCGCTCCCGGCTGCGTCGCCGCGCCGACGAAATAGAGATTGGGGATCGCGTCGTCGCGATTGTGGACGCGAAAGGGGCCGGATTGCGAGGGAAGCGGCTCGATGCTGAAGGCGCTGCCCAGATATGCGTTGAAATCGCGGGCGAGATCCGCCGGCGTGACGCTGAACTTCGTCACGATCCGTTCGCGGATGTCGGGGATCAGCCGCCGCTCGATCTCGTCGAGCACGCGCCCCTCCATGATCGGTCCGATGCGCGCCCAATCCTCCGGAAAACGGCCGAGATGCGGTACGGGCACGGCGGCGGAGAAGGTGGAGCATCCCTCCGGCGCGAGGCTCGCGTCCGTCACGCTGGGATGTTGCAGCCAGAGCGCGAAATCGGGCGAGAGCAGCCCCTGCGCGAACACGTCGTCCAGCCACGCCTCATAACGCGGGCCGAACAGCACGAACCTGTGCGGGATGCCCGGCCACGTTCCCTTGATCCCGAAATGGACGACGAACATCGACGGCGAGAAGCGCCTGCGCTCCAGCCGGGCGGCGGCGCGTGCGGCGGCCGCCGACCCGGCGAGCAGATCGCGGCAGGCATGGACGGCGTCGCAGCCCGCGGCCAGCATCGCGCAATCGGCGCGCCAGCCGCTCACCGTCTCCACCGCCGTCACGCGATCGCCCAGCGTGCCGATCCGCGCCGCCGCGTCGCCCAGCCGCATCTCCCCGCCGAGCCTGCGGAACAGGGCGGCCATGCCGGCGACCAGCCGGTTCATGCCGCCCTCCACGCTCCACTGGCCGCGATCGGGAAAGGCGAGAAGCGCGCTCGCGCTCATCGGGTTGCCGCCGGTCAGCAGGGTGCGGAAGGTGAGCGCCTCGCGCAGCTTCTCGTCGCGGACGAAGCGCGAGACCAGCCCATGGGCCGATCGCCACGCCTGCGACCGCACCAGCGCGGGGCCGGCGCGCAGCATCGCGCCGACATCGGGGAAGCTCCATTCCACGCCCTCGTGGCGTACATTCTCCGCGAATGCGACGAACCGCGCATAGCCCGCGACATCCGTCGGATCGTGCCTGCTGATTTCCGCGCGCAGCGTCGCCTCGTCGTGCGCAAGCTCGAAGCCGGTGCCGTCCACCCAGCCGAACCGGCAGAGCGGCTCGACCGGCAGCAGCCGGACATCCTCCGCCATATCGTTGCCGGAAAGCGCCCATAGCGCGCGAAACGGCTCCGGATCGGCGATGGTGGTCGGCCCGGTATCGAAGACATAGCCGTCGCGCCGCACTACGCCCGCAAGGCCGCCGGGCTGCTCGCGGGCCTCCACCAGAATCGTGGCCACGCCCGCCGATTGCAGCCGGATGGCGAGCGCCAACCCGCCGATCCCGGCCCCGATCACCACCGCAGTCGTCACGCTATTCGTCTCGCCACCTTCACCGCGCGCCAGAAAGGCACGGGCCGCTTGCCACTAAGCACCCGCGCCTTGTCCGAAAAGGTGGAACGTGCCGCGATGAAGCGCGTCACCATCGCGCCGGGCTGGCGATAGAGATAGTCCGGCACGCGCCAACGCACGTCCGGGTTCGCCGCGCGGAACAGCATCGCGCTGAACAATCGGTAGAATCCCCGCGCTTCCCACAGGCCGCGCGCATGATCGTGGGTGAGGTTGTGGAGCGCCTCCCCCGACAGATCCTCCGCGCCGGCGATCCGCACGGCCAGCCGCACGGCATCGGCGAGCGCATGGCCGGTCGCCGGGTGGAACATGCCGCCGCGCACCCCGGCCTTCGCGACGCGCGCGCCGCCGGCCCGCCAATAGACCTCGAAATCGCCGCCCATCGCCAGCGGCAGCGCGCCGCGCTCCTCGCCGCCCGAATCCAGCACGCGCCAGCCGCGGCTTTCGGCATAGCCCTCGATCCGGCGGTTGAGCGCGCCGGCGTTGATCGCGGCGGTGTCGCTGAAATAGCCGTCCTCCACGAACACCCGCGTGTCGGAGAGCGGCAGGCAGCGGACGAAGCGGCAGCCGTCATGCTGGGTGACGGCGGCGTCCATGAGCATCGGGCGCGTCATGCCGTGGCCGCCCTCCACCTCCAGCACGCGCGCCAGCGACTTGCGCCAGCCGGTCTCCAGCGCGGAAAGGTCGCCCGCGCCGCGCGCGTCGATCACGCCCCCTGCCTCGATCCGGTCGCCTTCGGGGAAGGAGACGCTGGTGGCCGTGACGCTCTGCACCCGGCGCCCGGTCATCACCGCCGCCTGCGGCAGGCGGGCGCGCACCGCCCGCTCCAGCCGCGCGCCCTCGATCGCATAGACCGGCTGGTTCAGCACGCGCGCATGGCCGGGAAAGCTCACGTCATAGGCGGGCCATGCGTGGGAGACGAGCGGCGTGAGCAGCCAGCGATCGTCCTTCGCCACCTCCGCATCGAGGAACGACCAGAGCCGGTCGCCGCCGATCGCCTCCCCGGCCTCGATCAGCAGCAGCGACAGTTCGGGGCGTTTTTCCGCGAGCGCCAGCGCGATCAGCGATCCCGCAAGTCCCCCGCCGACGATCGCCACGTCGCAATCGTGGATGTCCGCCATGCCGAAGGGCGTAGCGAATAGCGGGCGCAGGGGAAAGAGCCGGATTCGCCGCCAGCCCCGGATCGGGACACGCTGTTCCCGCGTTTCCAGATATCAACCGCCCCCGCGCAGGGGCCACCGGGAGACGACCGTGGACAGAAAAGCCCGACCGCAACGATCGAACCATGCCCGCGCGCTGTGGCAATTCAGCCACGCGCGCCGGTCAATCCAGCGCATCGGGGTGGCGCCCGCGACCCTCGCCCCTATGAAGGGAGTGGCGGAAAACAAAAGGCAAATTCCCTTGCGCCTCCTGTCCCTCGTCCCCCTGTCCTGCATCCTTGCCGCCCCTCCCGCGCTGGCGCGGGCTTCCGACGTACCGCTGGACCTCGACCGCGACAGCGTGACGGTCGGCATCGGCGGCGTCTACATGAGCGACTATGAGGGCGCGGACCATTACGGCCTCTATCCGCTGCCCGCCGCGATCGGATCGATCGGAGGATATAATTTCTCGGTGCTCGGCAACCGCGCGAGCGTTGACCTGATCCGCAACAAGTCCGGCCAGACATGGGATTTCCAGGCCGGTCCGCTGGGCGTGCTCAACCTCAATCGCGACAGCCGCGGCGACATCCACGATCCGCAGGCGCGCGCGCTGCCCAAGGTGCCGATCGCGCTGGAGCTGGGCGGATTCGTCGGCATCGGCAAGACGGGCGTCGTCACCAGCCCCTATGACAGGATATCGCTGTCGATCAGCTATCGCCACGACGTGACGGGCGTGCACGACAGCGCCGTCGTCTCCCCGGCGCTCACCTATATGACGCCATTCAGCCGCAAGACGGCGGCGATGCTGTTCGTCTCCGCCGAACATGCCGGCCGCGGCTATATGCAGCGTTACTTCGGCATCGGCCCGGCGGGCAGCATGGCGAGCGGCCTGCCGGTCTATAGCGCGCGCGGCGGGTGGAAAAGCTGGACGGCGGGGCTGGCGGGCACCGTCTCCATCTCCGGCGACCTGCTTCATGGATGGAAGCTGGTCGGCGGCGGCAGCTACAGCCGCGAGCTGGGCGACGCGGCGGACAGCCCGCTGGTGCGCGACGTCGGCTCGGCAAATCAGTGGATCGGCGCTTTGGGCGTGGCCTATACGTTCTGAAGTGCATAAGGCCGGGCGGGTCGCGAATCTGTCGATTCGTTCAGCTTGGCGACAGCGAAATATTCTAGGCGCGTTTTGCCCGGCAATGGACAACGGGCGGGTTCAGGAAGGAAGGCAGCGATGACGCAGGACGAGCGACTTGCCGGGATGCCGGAGACGCACCCCGAAACGCAGGGCGAGCGGCGCGACGATCGCCGCGCCTTCTTCGCCGCCGCCGCCGGCGCGGTGGCGATCGGGGCGGGCGCGCTGCTGTTCGCCGATCCGCTTTCGGCGCAGACGATCACCGACGCGGACGTGCTGAACTTCGCGCTCAACATCGAATATCTCCAGGCCAATTTCTACGCCTACGCCACCACCGGCAGCGGGCTGGGCACCGCCGACACGCAGAGCGGGGCGGCCACGCCGACGCCGGGCGGCACGGTGATCGCCGGGCACCAGGCCAGCCTCTCCAGCCCGCTCGCCGCCTATGCGAAGGAAATGGCGGCCGTGCAGCTCGCGCAGGTCCGCTGTCTGCGCACGGCGCTCGGCACCTCGGCGGTGGCGATGCCGGCGATCGACCTCGGCAGCA
>JAYRJH010000273.1:0-4317 GCA_041906415.1 Sphingomonas sp.
TCGCGCACCGCTTCCGCGGCATATTCATGCGCGCGTAGCAGATCGCAGAACAGCTTCAGATTGAGTTCGTTGTCCTCGACAACGAGCACCCTTTTTGCCACGCCGTGCACCCCTCGACAGACGGTATAGATAGGCAATGCGCGAAGCCGACACAAATGAAGACGCACAGGCGCTGGCGCTGCGGGCGCTGGCATGGACGCTGGCGGAGCCGCATCGCGCCGAGCGGCTGATCGCGCTGACCGGCCTTGCGCCCGACGATCTGCGCGCGCGGATCGGGGAGCCGACGGTGCTGGCGGCCTGCCTCGGCTTCCTTGAAGGGCATGAGCCGGATCTCGTCGCCTGCGCCGGCGCGATCGAGGTGAAGCCCGAACGGCTCGTCGCCGCGCGCCATGCGCTGGAGGCCGCGTGATGCCCCGTCCGCTGCTGATCTGCGATTGCGACGAGGTGCTGCTCCATATGGTCCGCCATTTCGGGGACTGGCTGGGCGAGGCGCACGATATCGATTTCGATCCGCGATCGTGGGAGTTGGGCCGCAACATGCGCCGCCGCTCCACCGGCGAGCCGCCCGCGCCCGCCGAGATGCGCGGCTTCCTCGACGGCTTCTTCCCGGCCGAGATGCACCGCCAGACCCTCGTGCCCCATGCGCGCGAGGCGCTGGCGGCCTTGTCGGCGCAGGCGGATATCGTGATCCTCACCAACCTCGCCGATCATTGCCGTCCGCACCGGATCGAGCAGCTCGCCGCCTTCGGCATCGCGCATCGCGTGGAATGCAACCAGGGCGGCAAGGGCGGGCCGGTCGCGCGGCTCGTGGCGGAACATGGCGATCCCGTCGCGGTGTTCGTCGACGATCTGCCGCACCATCACGCCTCGGTCGCGGAACATGCGCCGCGCGTCCACCGGCTGCACATGGTGTCCGAGCCGGTGCTCGCCCCCGGCGTGCCCGCCGCGCCGCAGGCCCATGCGCGGATCGACGACTGGCTGGCGGCGGAAAGCTGGATCGCCGCGCGTTTCGCCGCCGGGCGCCACGCGGAGGATTGACCGACTCCCGGCCGCCGTGGTGAAGCGTGGCGCATGACTGAGATGATCGATCGCAAGCTGGCCGAACTCGGCCTTTCGCTTCCCGAAGCCGCCGCGCCCGTCGCGGCCTATGTCCCCACCGTGCTCTCGGGCAACCTGCTGCACGTTTCCGGGCAGCTTCCGTTCAGGGACGGCAAGCTGATCACCGGACGCCTCGGGGAGAATGTCAGCGTCGAGGAAGGGCAGGACGCCGCGCGCCGCTGCGCGCTGATGCTGGTGGCGCAGGTGAAGGCGGCGCTGGGCGATCTGGCGCGGGTGAAGCGGATCGTGAAGCTGGGCGTATTCGTCAACTCGCACGGCGATTTCACCGCCCAGCCGCAGGTCGCCAATGGCGCGAGCGAGCTGATGGTCGCGCTGTTCGGTGATGCGGGCAAGCATGCGCGCTCCGCCGTGGGCGTGCCGGTGCTGCCGCTCGGCGCGGCGGTGGAAGTGGACGCCGTGATCGAGGTTGGCGGATCGCCGCTGGCCGATTGAGCCGCCCGGAAAGGGTTCCTCGCGGGGGAGCGGGCTTTCGCCGGCACCCCCGCGCCCCTAGATTGGCATTGATGGCGTCCTCCGTTTCCTATCGCCCGCGATGACCAGCGTTTCGGCGCATATGGTGGAGGGCGTCTCCGCGATCGCGGCGGCGGACTGGGATGCCTGTGCCGGGACGGCCAATCCCTTCCTCAGCCATGCCTTCCTTTCCGCGCTGGAGGAATCGGGCAGCGTCGGCGGGCGGAGCGGGTGGCAGCCGGTGCCGGTGATCGTGGACGGCCCGGACGGCCGCCCGGCGGCGATCGCGCCCGCTTACGCCAAGAGCCATAGCCAGGGCGAATATGTCTTCGACCATGCCTGGGCCGACGCATGGCAGCGGGCGGGCGGAGATTATTATCCGAAGCTCCAGATCGCGGTGCCCTTCACGCCGGTGCCCGGCCCCCGACTGCTGCTGCGCGATCCGGCGGCCGCGCCCGCGCTGATCGCCGCGCTGGAGGCGGTGACGGACCGGCACCAGCTTTCCTCCGCCCACGCCACCTTCGTCACGCCCGATCAGGTGCCGTTGTTCGAGGCGGCGGGGTGGCTGATCCGGCAGGGGACGCAATATCACTGGCGCAACCGCGGCTATGCGAGCTTCGACGATTTCCTCGCCACGCTTTCCAGCCGC
The DNA here is from genome assembly GCA_041906415.1 of Sphingomonas sp. Lineage (GTDB taxonomy): Bacteria > Pseudomonadota > Alphaproteobacteria > Sphingomonadales > Sphingomonadaceae > Sphingomonas. The sequence continues at coordinate 2,219 of JAYRJH010000273.1, forward strand.
AAGCGCAAGGCGATCCGCAAGGAGCGTGCGGGCGCGGTGGCGGGGTTGGAGATTCGGCACCTCACCGGCGCGGAGATCGGCCCGCGCGAATGGGACGCCTTCTGGGCCTTCTATCAGGACACCGGCAGCCGCAAATGGGGGCGGCCCTATCTGATGCGGCGCTTCTTCCCGCTGCTGGGCGAGACGATGGGCGACAGGCTGGTGCTGATCCTCGCCGAACGTGACGGGCAGCCGATCGCGGGCGCGCTCAACCTGATCGGGGCGGATACGCTATACGGCCGCTATTGGGGCTGCGTGGAGGAGGTGCCGTTCCTCCATTTCGAGCTTTGCTATTATCAGGCGATCGACGCCGCCATCGCGCGCGGGCTTTCCACCGTGGAGGCGGGCGCACAGGGCGAGCACAAGCTGGCGCGCGGTTACGAGCCGGTGCCGACATGGTCCGCGCATTACCTGCCCGATCCGGGCTTCCGCCGCGCGGTGGCCGATTTCCTGACCCGCGAGCGCGCCGCGATCGAGGAGGACCGCGCCTTCCTCGCGACGATGACGCCGTTTCGGAAGGGTTAGCCGCCCGTCTTCGCCGCGCGCTGGCTGCGCATGCGCCGGATCATCTCCAGCAATCGGGGCGGGATCAGTTCCTCGTCGCTGACCTGGGGCGCGGGGCGCGTGTGATCGACCTTGAACAAGGTGCTCGATCCATCCGGCGAGCGCCATACCGGCACGAGATCGCTGGCATAGCGCGGATCGTAGGCGGGAGTGCGGATCAGCCATACATAATCGAACGCGTCGCGCGGGAAGCGCGCCATCGAGAAGCCGATCGGCCGCCACCATTCGTGGAGACACCAGCGCTGTGTGACGATCTGCGACGCATCGTGCGCGAAGCCGCCCGCGACCGCATAGCGCGCGGTGAGCAGTTGCGCGCCGGCCATGGACCATTGATCGTTGGTATAGGCCAGCCGCCGCTCCAGCGCGAGCGCGGGCATATGCTCCAGCCGCGACATCTTCCACACATTGTCGCAGCGGAAGCCGACGAAGCTCACCAGCCTTGCGCCGACGGGCACGTGATCGAGCGCGGCAAGCTCCGTGCGGTAATCCTTCGCGAACTGCCAGTAGCTGATCGTCGTCCCCCCGATCCGCGCCAGGAAGAAGGCGAAGCCCAGCGCCGCCAGCAAGCCGGCGTGGCGCATCGTCATCGCGGGTCGCGGCCGGATCGCGATCACCGCGATCGCGATGACGAAGGGCGCCAGCCGCATGTCGGCATAGGCCGATCCGAACACGATGCGCGGCAGCAGCAGATAGACCGCCAGCAGGAACAGGGCGGAAAGCCCCAGGTGCCGCGAATATTCGATTCGGGGATCGCGCGCGGCCTTCAGCATCACCAGATAGAGGATCGCGACGCCGCCGACATCCCACGCCAGCCAGCGATCGCGCAGCACCATCAGCAGCCATGCCGCCTTCCAGCGCCAGTTGAACCAGTCGATCGTCTGGCCGGTGACATGGTCGCCCGAGCGCCACAGCACCATCATCAGCATCGGCAGCGACAAGGGCACGCAATGCAGCCCGGCGCGGAACCAGCTTGCGATCCAGTGGCCGGAGCCGGCATCCTTGCGCCGGTCATGCTCGCGGATCATCTCGGCGGAAAAGGCGAGCACGCCCAGCACGCCCCAGCCGAAGGTGTGGCACAGCCAGAGCAGGCACGATGTCGGCACGAAGATCGCCGCGCGCAGGCCGAAGCTCTTCTGCCGCCCCAGCCGCAGCCACAGGGCGAACAGGCACAGGGCAAGCGCCATCGACAGCGCGAAATTCACGAAGCCGAACTGGAAAGGATAGCTATAGGCGAGCGGCAGCGCGAACAGCGCCGTCGGCGGGATGCGCCCGTGGACCTCGCGCGCGATCCACAACAGGCCCGCGACGGTGAGGGCGGGAATCGCCATCACGATCAGCTTCACGCCCAGCTCCAGCCCGAAGACCTTGGCGAAGGGGATGATGAGCAGATCGATGCCGAGATTGCCGATCAGCGACCATTTGAAGTCATACCATTGGCGAAGCCACGGCGCGCTATCGAGCGAAAGCTGGACGCGATAGCGCCCCATATGGCCGGG
>JAYRJH010000274.1:0-4283 GCA_041906415.1 Sphingomonas sp.
CCGAGATCGGCACCGACCAGCTCTCATAGAGGGCGGCAAGGCAGAGGAAGACGATCAGCAGCGACAGCGCATAGAGCGCCGGCGCCTGCCCGCCGGACAATTTCTCCTCATAGGAAAGCCCGGTCCATTCGAGCGCGGTCCCCGGCGGCAGCTTCGCCTGCATCTCCTCTATCGCCTTCATCGCGGTGCCGGTGCTGACGCCCGGCCCCGCGCCGCCCTGAATCTCCATCGCGGACTGGCCGTTGTAGCGCGTGAGCTGCACCGGCCCGCTGATCCATTCCTGCGTGGAGAAGGCGGAGAAAGGCGCCATCTGGTTGTTGGCGCCGCGCACGTAGAAGCTGCCGATATCCTCGGGCCGCATGCGATAGGGTTCGTCGGCCTGGATGTAGACGCGCTTCACCCGCCCGCGATCGATGAAATCGTTGATATAGGCCCCGCCCCATGCGGCGGAGATGACGGAATTGATCGATTCGAGATCGAGGCCCAAGGCGCGCGCCTTGTCCTGATCGATGTTCACCTTCAATTGCGGCGCGTCGTCGAGGTTCATCGGGCGCGCCTGCGCGATGCGCTTGTCCTGCATCGCCATGCCGAGCAGCATGTTGCGCGCCTGCACCAGCTTTTCATGACCGATATTGCCGACGTCGACCAATTGCATGTCGAACCCGGTGGCATTGCCCAGCTCCGTCACGGCCGGCGGCACCAGCGCGAAGATCATCCCGTCCTTATATTGGGAGAAAGCGCCCATCGCGCGCGCGGCCACCGCCTGCGCCTTGTTCTTCGCGCCGGGCCGCTCATCCCACGGCTTCAGGCTGATGAACGACAAGCCGGCATTCTGGCCCTGGCCGGCGAAGCTGAAGCCGTTGATGGTGAACACCGACTCCACCGCCGGATCGCTCAGGAAATGGCTGCGGATCAGTTCCAGCCCCTTTTCGGTGCGCGAGCTGGTCGCGCCCGAGGGCCCCTGAACCATAGCGACCAGCGCACCCTGATCCTCATCCGGCAGGAAGGCGGTCGGCAGGCGCCAGAACAGGAAGCCCATGCCGAGCACGATCAGCAGGTAGATGACCACCGAACGCTTCCATCCGCGCATGGTGCCGCGCACGCCATCCTCGTAACGCCCGCGCCCGCGATCGAACATGTCGTTGAACCAGCGGAAGAAGCGCGCCAAAGGCCCGTCGCCGTCATGCTTCGCGGGATCGTGCGGCTTCAGGATCGTCGCGCACAGCGCCGGGGTCAGGATCAGCGCCACCAGCACCGACAGCACCATCGCGGAAACGATGGTGATCGAGAACTGGCGGTAGATCACGCCGGTCGATCCGCCGAAGAAGGCCATCGGCAGGAACACCGCCGACAGCACCAGCCCGATGCCGACCAGCGCGCCGCTGATCTCGTCCATCGACTTGCGCGCGGCATCGCGCGGGCTGAGTCCTTCGGTGACGATCAGCCGCTCGACATTCTCCACCACCACGATCGCGTCGTCCACCAGCAGGCCGATCGCCAGCACCGTACCGAACAGGGTGAGCGTGTTGATCGTGAATCCGGCCGCCGCCATCACCGCGAAGGTGCCGAGCAGCACCACCGGCACCGCGATCGTCGGGATCAGCGTCGCGCGCCAGTTCTGGAGGAACAGGAACATCACGAGGAAGACGAGCACGACCGCCTCGAACAGCGTCTCCACCACCTGCTTCACGGACAGCCGCACGAAGGGCGTGGTGTCGTAGGGGTAGGCGACCTTCACGTCCGCCGGCAGGTTCTTCGCGATCTCCGCGACGCGCGCCTTCACCGCCTCCACGGTGGCGAGCGCATTGGCGCCCGACGCGAGCCGCACGCCGAAGCCCGATGCGGGCTGGCCGTTGAAACGCGTGTCGAAGCCGTAATTCTCCGCGCCCAGCTCCGTCCGCGCCACGTCGGAGAGGCGGACGACCGATCCGTCCGAGCCGTTCTTGAGGCGGATCTGGCCGAACTGCTCCGGCGTCTGCAGGCGCGACTGGACGGAGACGGTGGCGTTGAGCATCTGCTCCTTCGGCGCGGGCTGCGCGCCGATCTGCCCGGCGGAAACCTGCGCGTTCTGCGCCTGTACCGCGCTCATCACGTCTGCGATGGTGAGCTGATAGGCGTTGAGCTTCACCGGATCGACCCAGATGCGCATCGCATATTGCGCGCCGAACACCTGAAGCTCGCCCACGCCGTTCACGCGGCTGATCGGGTCCTGCAGCCGCGACACCACCATGTCGGCAAGGTCGGTGGCGCTGTGTGCACCGCCCTCGGAATAGAGGCCGACGATGATGAGGAAGTTGGCCGCCGATTTCTGCACCTGCAGGCCCTGCTGCTGCACCTCGCGCGGGAGGAGCGGGGTGGCCGCCTGCAGCTTGTTCTGCACCTGCACCTGCGCGATGTCGGGGTTGGTGCCCTGTTCGAACGTCAGCGTGATCGTCAGCATCCCCGCCGAGGAGGACGAGGACGAGAAATAGCGCAGATGATCGATGCCCTTGAGCTGCTGCTCGATGATCTGGGTGGTGGTGCGTTCCAGCGTCTCCGCATCCGCGCCGGGATACATGGCCGTGATCGACACCGAAGGCGGCGCGATCTCCGGGAATTGCGCGACGGGCAGCGACCGGATCGCAAGCCCGCCCGCCAGCATCATGATGATCGCGATGACCCATGCGAAGATGGGCCGGTCGATGAAATAGCGCGACATGGGGCTTACTTCGCCTGCGCCTGAGCCGGGGCCCTGGCCGGCGCGGCATCAGCCTTGGGCGAATAAGGCGTGGCCTTCACCGGCATCCCCGGCCGCAGCATCATGCCGCCTTCGATGATGATGCGATCGCCGTCGTTCAGCCCGCCCGTGACGAGCCAGGAATCGCCGACCGTCCGGTTCGTCTGGATCACGCGGGATTCGACCTTGTCGCCCTTGCCGACCACCATCACCGTGGCGTGGCCGCGCTCGTCGCGGCCCACGGCGCGCTGCGGCACCAGCAGCCCGCGCGCCTGCGTGCCTTCGACAAGCTGGGCGCGGACATACATGCCGGGCAGCAGCAGCCCGTGGGGATTGGCGAAGCGGATGCGGATCGCCTGGCTGCCGGTGGTGGGATCGACCGAGACGTCGGTGAACTTCAGCTCGCCCTCGATCGGATAGGTGCTGCCGTCCTCCAGCTTCAGCCGCACGCGCGCCGCGCCGCCTTCGCGCGCGATCTGCCCGGACATGATCTGCTGGCGCAGCTTCAGCACCTCGGCGCTGGATTGCTGCACGTCGACATAGACCGGATCGAGCCGCTGGATCGTGGCGAGCGGATTGGCCTGCGCCGCCGTCACCAGCGCGCCGGTGGTGAAGTCCGAACGCCCGATCCGGCCGGAGATCGGCGCGCGGATCGTGGTGCGCGTAAGGTCGATCCGGGCGGAGCGCAGCGCGGCTTCCTGCGCGGCGACGTCCGCCTGCGCCTGCTGCGCCTGCGTGACGGCATTCTCGTAATCCTGCCGCGCGACGGCGTTGATCTTGATGAGCTCGCCATAGCGTTTGGCCAGCGCGGCCGTGGAGGCGATCGCCGCCTTCGCCCGCGCCAGCGCGGCGCGCGCGCTCGCTTCCGCCGCCTGATAGGGCTGCGGATCGATGCGGTAGAGCGGCTGGCCCTGCCGCACCGAATCGCCCTCCTCGAACAGGCGCGCGAGGATCAGGCCGTTTACCTGCGGCCGCACTTCCGACGTTTCATAGGCCACGGTGCGGCCGGGAAGCTCCGTGGTGAGGGTGACGGGTTGCGAACGGAGCGTGACGACGCTCACCTGCGCCGGTCCCTGCTGCTGGGGCGCTCCCTGGCCGCAGGCCGAAAGCAACAGGACGGCCGCGAACGCCGGCGCGATTTTCCTCATGAACGTCCCCGATTTTTGTGCTAGAAGTGAGCGATCGATCACTCACACTTTGTTCCCGAATACGCTCTGCCTTGATTCAGAGCAAGCCGAAAGGTTCCGAAGCGGCGTGAATTTTTTGCAGTGCACCATGAGCGACCGCGCGACACGGGCGGAACAGCGGCGCGCGCATATCCTTGAAATCTCGCGCCGCCTGTTCATCGAAAACGGTTTCCACGGCACCGGCGTGGCGCAGATCGCGAGCGCATCGGGCGTGAGGGTGGGGCAGATCTACCGCGATTTCGCCTCCAAGGAAGATATCATCGCCGCCATCGCGCTGCACGACCTTTCGCAATTCCTCGACGAAGACGCGCTCGAAGCCGCGATCCGCGCGGGCGACATGGCGACGATCCGGCAGTGGATATTGAGCTTCGTCAGCTATG
>JAYRJH010000275.1:0-4279 GCA_041906415.1 Sphingomonas sp.
GACTATGACGGGATCGAGGCGGCCGGCGAAGGATGCCTCGCCACGATCACCATGCCCAAGGTCCATCCGCTGATCGCGCCGCTGGTCTATGCCGTGCCGGTGCAGCTGCTCGCTTACCACGTCGCGGTGGCGAAGGGGACGGACGTGGATCAGCCGCGCAATCTGGCGAAATCCGTCACCGTGGAATGAGGCCTGCCGGGAGGCGCGGAGTTTCCTCCCGCCTCCAAAACCTGGCCGGATGTCATCAAACCGTCATCAAAGCGGCAGATGGCGTTGAGCCATCATGGCAAGCAACATTGTCGCGACGGTCGATTCGTCCGCATCCACCTCGTCGCGCAGGTTCGACCGCGCGCCGCATCCCGTTGCACGGTTCATCTTCCTCGCGCTGATCGTCCTCGGTCTCGGCTATGCCGGCGTCAGCGTGCTTCTCGACACGCGGCAGGTGGGCGAGGAGATGGCGCTGGGGGTGTTCCTGTTCCTTGGGCTGGCGCTGGTGATCGCGCTGGGCTTCGAGTTCGTGAACGGCTTTCACGATACGGCCAATGCCGTGGCGACCGTGATCTACACCAATTCCATGCCCGCGCATTTCGCGGTGGCCTGGTCCGGCTTCTTCAACTTCCTGGGCGTGATGTTTTCCTCCGGCGCGGTTGCCTATTCGATCGTGACCCTGCTGCCGGTGGACCTGATCCTGCACGTCGGATCGGGCGCGGGGTTCGCGATGATCTTCGCGCTGCTGCTCGCGGCGGTCGTGTGGAATCTGGCGACCTGGTATGTCGGGCTGCCCAACAGCTCTAGCCACACGCTGATCGGCTCGGTGCTGGGCGTCGGCCTCGCCAACCAGCTCATCAGCGCCGGCCGCGCCGGTACCTCCGGCGTGGACTGGAGCCAGGCGACCAAGGTGCTGAGCGGCCTGTGGATGGCGCCGCTGATCGGCTTCGGCGCGTCAATCCTGCTGCTGCTCGCGATGCGCGCGGTGGCGCGCAACCCGAAATTGTTCAAGGAAGCGCCGAAGGGCGAGACGCCGCCGCCGCGCGGCATCCGCGCCCTGCTGATCTTCACCTGCACGGCCGTTTCGTTCAGCCACGGATCGAACGACGGGCAGAAGGGCATGGGGCTGATCATGCTGATCCTGATCGGCTGCGCGCCCACTGCCTATGCGCTCAACCGCACCCTGCCCGCGAGCGAGACGCGTGCGTTCGCCGTCAGCGCGCAGGATGCATCCGGCGTGCTGGCGAGACACGGCGCGATCGCGGTGAGCGCGGGGAATGCGCGGCCGGTGCTGATGAACGCGCTGGAGCATCGCAACCCGATGAACCCGCAAGCCTATGGCGCGATCATCGAGGTTTCGCGGGAGTTGCGCCAGCAAGTGTCCGGTTATGGGACACTTTCACGAATCCCGGCGCAGGCGGCATCGAACATCCGCAACGACATGTATCTGGTGCTCGACGCGACCCGGCTCATCACCAAGAAGGAGGGCGCGCCCTTCAAGCCCACCGAGATCGCCGTGCTCAGGGATTACCAGGCACGGCTGGAGGCCGGCACGCGCTTCATCCCGTTGTGGGTGAAGATCGCGGTGGCGATCGCATTGGGGCTGGGCACGATGATCGGGTGGAAGCGGATCGTCGTCACCGTGGGCGAGAAGATCGGCAAGCAGCACATGACCTATGGCATGGGCGCATCGGCCGAACTGGTCGCGGCAGGGACGATCCTTGCCGCCGATCGCTTCGGTCTGCCGGTGTCCACCACGCATATCCTGTCCTCCGGCGTGGCCGGCGCTTCGGTGGCCAGCGGCTTCGGATTGCGGAAGAAAACGCTGCTCCAGCTCGCGGCGGCATGGCTGCTGACCTTGCCGGTGGCGATGCTGCTGTCGGGCGGGCTTTACTGGCTGCTGCTCTTCATCGTGCGCGCATGGGGCGGGTGAGGGCCTTGCCAGCGGGGAGGGTTTGACCTACCTGCCCATTTTTCAGGCAGCTCCAATGCGAACCCTAAGCCCTATCCAGATCGGCCCGGTGCGGATCGACAGCCCGGTGGTGCTCGCGCCGATGACCGGCGTGACCGACCAGCCGTTCCGCACGCTCGTCCGCCGCTACGGCTCCGGGCTGAACGTGACGGAGATGATCGCGAGCCAGGCCGCCCTGCGCGAGACGCGTCAGTCCTTGCAGAAGGCGGCATGGCACCTCTCCGAGGAGCCGGTCTCGATGCAGCTCGTCGGCTGCACGCCCTATGAGATGGGGGAGGCCGCGAAACTCGCGGAGGACAAGGGCGCGGCGATCATCGACATCAACATGGGCTGCCCCGTCCGCAAGGTGACGAACGGCGATGCGGGGTCCGCGCTGATGCGCGACCTGAAGCTCGCCGGCGGCATCGTCGAGGCGGTGGTGAAGGCTGTGAAGGCCCCGGTGACGCTGAAGATGCGGATGGGCTGGTGCCACGACAGCCTCAACGCGCCGGAGCTTGCGCGGATCGCGGAGGATCTCGGCTGCCGGATGATTACCGTCCACGGCCGCACGCGCAACCAGATGTATAAAGGCTCGGCCGACTGGGCGTTCGTGCGCCGGGTGAAGGATGCGGTGGGCGTGCCGGTGATCGTCAACGGCGATATCTGCGGCATCGAGGATGCGGAGCGGGCGCTGGATCTATCCGGCGCGGACGGCGTGATGATCGGGCGCGGGGCCTATGGCAGGCCGTGGCTGCTCGGCCAGGTGATGGAGTGGTTCGCCACGGGCCGGCGCGTGGAAGATCCGTCGATCGAGGAACAATATCTCGCGATCGTGGAACATTACGAGGCGATGCTCGCGCATTATGGCACGATGACCGGCGTCAACATGGCGCGCAAGCATATCGGCTGGTATACCAAGGGCCTGCCCGGCTCGGCGGAGTTCCGCAACAAGGTGAACCAGGAGCCGGACGCGAGGCGCGTGCTGGCGATGCTCGCGGAATTCTACGCCCCGTGGCGGAGCCGCGCGGCGGCGTGAACGCCCGCGCGCCCGATCTGGCGCCCGACCCGGCCGAGGTGCTGGCGGCGCTGCCGGTCGCCGCCTTGCTGATCGACCCGGAGGATCGCATCCTCCGCGCCAATGCCGAGTGCGAGCTGCTGCTGAACCTTTCCGAACGTGCGATGATCGGCCGGCCTCTCCATGCCGTGCTGTCCCTGCCCGAGGAGGCGGACGGGCAGGCGGGCAGGGCCTTCGCCGTCTTCGATACCGAGATCGAGACGCGCGGCGGCGTGCGGATGCGTGTCGATCTGGCGCAGGCGGAGCTGGCGGACCGGCCCGGCTGGCGCGCGATCACGCTCCACCATGCGGCCACCACGCGGCTTTTCGGCCATTCGGCCGATCGCGCGGCGGCGGCGCGGTCTGCGGTGGGAGCGGCCGCGATGCTGGCGCATGAGATCAAGAACCCGCTTTCCAGCATCCGCGGCGCGGCGCAATTGATCGCGGACGGCGCGGCGGCGGGCGATCTCACCCGGCTGATGATAGCGGAGGTGGATCGCATCGCCGCGCTGATCGATCGGATGGAGGATTTCACCGACACCCGCCCGCTCGCGCTGGAGCCGCTCAACATCTATCCCCTGCTCGCTCATGCGCGCGAGGTGGCGTTGGCCGGCTTCGCGCGCGGGGTGACGATCGAGGAACGATTCGATCCGTCCTTGCCGCCCGCGCTCGGCAATCGTGACGCGCTGCTCCAGGTGCTGCTCAACCTGCTCAAGAACGCCGCCGAGGCGCTGGGAGACGGCGATGAGCGGCGCATCGTGCTCGCCACCGCCTATCGCCACGGCATGGCCGTCAGCCTCGCGCCGGGCCGCCCGCGCCTGCCGCTGCCGATAGAGCTGTGCGTGATGGACAGCGGCCCTGGCGCGCCGGAAGATATCGCCGGGCATCTGTTCGACCCGTTCGTCTCCAGCCGTCCGGAAGGAAAGGGGCTTGGCCTTGCGCTGGTCGACAAGCTGGTCCGCGATCAGGGCGGGATCGTCCAATATTCACGCGAGGGTTCGCCGCTTATGACCGTCTTCCGCATCCTCCTGCCGAGGGCGGCGGCATGACGACGGGCGAGGTGCTGCTGGTCGATGACGACAATGCGATCCGCACCGTGGTGGCGCAGGCCCTGCGCCGCGCCGGCCATCGCGTCCGCACCGCCGCCAGTCTCGCGGATCTGGACCGCGAGCTGAAGCTGGGCGCGCCGGACGTGCTGGTGACGGACGTGGTGCTGCCCGACGGCGACGGGATCGAGCATGTTTCCCGCCTGATTGCGGAGCGGCCGGACATGCCGGTGATCGTGC
>JAYRJH010000276.1:0-4277 GCA_041906415.1 Sphingomonas sp.
ACCTCACGATCGGCGCGAACGCGCCCGACAATCGCGGCAATGTCGCGATGAGCTTCTCCTATACGAAGATGGACAGCTTCACCCAGGCGGATCGCGACTGGGCGCGCACCCCGCTGGCGGACAACGCCTCCCACACCGGCTTCGTCTATTCGGGATCGGGCAACATCCCCTATACGCGCATCCCGCTGAGCGCGGCGCAGCTCGCCTCGCTGAACGGCGTGCTGCCGGCCACCACGTCGGGCTGCTCGGTCACCAGCGTGCGCTTCCTGGCAAGCGGCCAGCCGATCCGATATTGCTCGCCGGAGGACAGCTACAATTATGCCGCCTACAATTATCTCCAGCGCCCGCTGGAGCGGTTCAACGCAACCGCGCTCGCGCATTACAACCTGACCGAGCATGTCACGGCCTTCATGGAGGCCTATTACGTCAACGTGCAGAACAATTCGGTGCTGGCGCCGGATTCGCTCGTGCCGCTGACGCCCGATCCGGCCAATCCGCTGACGACGACGCTGAAGGTGCGCTACGTCAACAATCCGGCGCTGCCTTCGGTGGTCTCGCAATTCTTCGCGAACAACAAGGCGGTCTTCGACCGGACCAACTCCGGCATCGCCTCCGTCACCGGCGCGGGCCTGCGCACCGAGGATTTCGGCACGCGCCGCAGCTTCTACGAGCGCAACAGCTTCGACATCACCGGCGGCCTGCGCGGCGACGTCAATCTGGGCAGCCGGAATTTCAGATGGGAGATCTTCGGCCAATATATGCGCAACCGGGAGGATACCCGCAATCTGGGCTTCACCAACTCCGCCCGGCTGAGCCAGGCGCTCGACGCGACCTATGACAACAACGGCAATGTGGTGTGCGTATCCGGCACCGCGGGCTGCGTGCCGGTCAACATCTTCGGCGCGCTCAATCCGGCGTCGGCAGCCTTCATCACGCCGGAACGCGACAGCCGCAGCCTGTTCACCCGGTCGGTCGCGGGGGCGTCGATCGCCGGCTCGCCGTTCGACCTTCCGGCCGGCCCCGTCTCGATCGCGATCGGCGCGGAATATCGCCGCGACCATTTCGAATCCAATCCCAGCCCCTATGACCTGAACAAGGAATATGGCAGCGCGTCCAGCACGCCGCTGAACGGCGGCTATGACGTGAAGGAGGTGTTCGGCGAGCTGGGCGTGCCGATCCTGGCGGACAAGCCCTTCTTCCACCGGCTCCAGCTCGAGGCGGCGATCCGCTATTCCAATTATTCGTCGATCGGCGGCGTGGTCGCCTACAAGGCGGGCGGGGAATATGCGCCGGTGAGCTGGCTGCGCTTCCGCGGGGCCTATAACCGCGCGGTGCGCGCGCCGAACGTGGGCGAGCTGTTCGTCCAGCCCGGCACGGGCTATACCGGCGGCACCGACCCCTGCGACATCACCGCCAAGCCCAGCGCCGCCGTCCAGCAATTGTGCGTGGCGCAGGGCATTCCGGCCGGCGACATCAGCACCTTCCGCCAGTCCGCGCTCGGCCTGACCTCGCTGACCACCAACAGCGGCAACCTGAAGGCCGAGAAGTCCGACACCTATACGATCGGCGCGGTCGTCTCCCCGCCGTTCGTGCGCAACCTCAACTTCACGGTCGATTATTTCAACGTCACGGTGAACGACGCGATCATCCGCCCGAACGTGTCGCAGGTCATCAACGACTGCGTGGCCTCGCTCAACGCGGCGAGCCAGAGCTGCCAGGCGATCATCCGCGATTCCTCCGGCCAGATCGCCTATATCCAGACCAATTATCAGAACATCGGCTTCCTGAAGGTCTCGGGCATAGACGCGCAGGCGGATTATCGCGTCGGCCTGCCCGGCATGTTCGATATCGGCGGCGAAAGCGCGCAGCTTTCCCTCGCCGCGATGGCAAGCTGGCTGTTCAACAAGACGCAGAAGGCGCTCAGCCAGTCCGTCCCGCAGGATTGCGCCGGCTATTATGGCGCGGGCTGCTCGTCGGGCACGGGCGGCTTCATCCTGCCTTCGTTCAAGCTGAACCTGAGCGCCACTTATTCCAGCGGCCCCTTCTCCTGGCGCGTGGCGAGCCGCACGGTGGGCAGCCTCAACGCCTATCCGGGCGTGAAGGCCTATGTCACCCATGTGCCGGCCGTCTGGTATTTCGACACGGCCCTTACGTTCGACGTGGACAAGCGGCTGCGCTTCATGGTCGGCGTCAACAATATCGGCGACAAGGATCCGCCGATCCTCGGCACCACCTTCGTGGGCGACGCCAATGTCGACGTTTCGCTCTACGACGTGCAGGGCCGCCGCTATTTCGTCGGCGCGACGCTGAAATTCTGATCGCGCGTTACGGGGCCGCCGGTTTCTCCCCTTTCTCCGGCGGCCCCGTTCCCGATCCATCCCTGCCGCGATCGCGAAAGGCGGCTATGGTGCCCGCAATCGCTTCGGAGCATGGATCATGACCAACGGCATCGGCGGCTCCTCCGCCGCGCAGGAACTGAACGACATCACCCCCTGGAGCGACGTCGCGCCGCCGATCGGCCGGGCGGAGCGCGAGCAGCGGCTGGAAAAGGCGCGGCGGCTGATGCGGGAGAATGGCGGCGACGCCCTGCTGATCGGCGCGGGCGCGTCGCTGCGCTATTTCGCGGGCGTGCCATGGGGCGCGAGCGAGCGGCTGGTCGCGATGCTGCTGCCCAGAGCGGGTCGCCCGATCCTGATCGCGCCCGTGTTCGAGAAGGGCACGCTGGAGGCCGATCTCGCGATCGACGCCGATCTGCGCCTGTGGGAGGAGGACGAAAACCCCTTCGCGCTCGTCGCGGAGGCGCTGCGCGAAACCGGCGCGACGCGGCTGGCGGTCGACCCGTCCATGGCCTTCATGTTCGTGGAGCGGCTGCGCGCCGCCGCGCCCTCGCTCGATCTGGTCGAGGGCGCGAACATCGTGGACGGCTGCCGCATGTATAAATCCGCGGCCGAGCTGGCGCTGCTGCAACAGGCCAAATCCATGACGCTGGAGGTGCAGCGCCGCGCCGCGCGCATCCTCCATCCCGGCATCCGCGCGAGCGAGGTGGCGCGCTTCCTCGATCAGGCGCATCGCGCGATCGGCGCGCCGGGCGGCAACGGCTTCGTCATCGTCCAGTTCGGCCGGGCGAGCGCCTTCCCCCACGGCCTGCCGGGGGATGCCGAGCTGCGCGAGGGCGATATCGTGCTGATCGACACCGGCTGCGTGATCGAGGGCTATCATTCCGACATCACGCGCACCTATGTCTTCGGCGAGCCGGATGCGGAGCAGCGCCGCATCTGGGCACTCGAGAAGGAAGCGCAGGCCGCCGCGTTCGAGGCGGCGCGGATCGGCGAGCCGTGCGAGGCGGTCGATCATGCGGCGCGCGCCGTTCTGGAGAAAGCCGGGCTGGGGCCGGACTATCGCCTGCCCGGCCTGCCGCACCGCACCGGCCACGGCATCGGCCTGTCGATCCACGAGCCCGCCTATCTGGTGCGCGGCGACAGGACGCCGCTCGCGCCCGGCATGTGCTTTTCGAACGAGCCGATGATCGTGGTGCCCGACAGCTTCGGCGTGCGGCTGGAGGATCATTTCTACATGACGGAGGGAGGGCCGCGCTGGTTCACCGCCCCTTCCCCCTCGATCGATCGGCCTTTCGGCTGACGGCGCTTGGCCTTCGGCTTTCCAGCCCCTATCTGCGCGCGGCATGGCTGCACCGATCCTCGCATATGAAGACCTTGGCCTCGTCCAGGGCGCCGGCTGGCTTTTCCGCCACCTCGACCTCTACATCCAGCCGCGCGACCGGCTGGCGCTGATCGGGCGCAACGGCGCGGGCAAGACGACGCTGCTCAAGCTGATCGCCGGCAGGATCGACGCCGACGAGGGCCGCCGCACGATCGTTCCCGGCACCAGGGTGATCCTGCTGGAGCAGGAGCCGGACCTGACGGGCTTCGCGACGCTGGCGGATTACGTCCTCTCCGCGCCCGACGCGCCGCAGCATTACGAGGCGGATGCGATCGCGGACCAGCTCGGCATCGACCTTGCGCGCGACGCCGCAACCGCCAGCGGGGGCGAGCGCCGCCGCGCCGCGATCGTCCGCGCGCTGGCGCAGGCGCCGGACGTGCTGCTGCTCGACGAGCCGACCAACCATCTCGACATCGCCGCGATCGAATGGCTGGAGGATTGGCTCCAGCGCTTCAACGGCGCGTTCGTCGTCATCAGCCATGACCGCACCTTCCTGACCCGGCTGACGCGGCAGACCCTGTGGCTCGATCGCGGCAGCCTGCGCCGCGCGGAGATCG
>JAYRJH010000277.1:0-4271 GCA_041906415.1 Sphingomonas sp.
AAGAAAGTGGAGACGACCACGACTCCTAAATGAGCATTGGCCGCAACGGGCGGTTGCGCCCGTTCGAATGATGAGTATGGAAAGGCGCTTCTATCCTATCGAGAGGAGCGCCTTTCTCATGTCCATTCGTTTCGACGGCAAGGTAGCGATCGTCACCGGCGCCGGCGGCGGTCTCGGCCGCGAATATGCGCTGGAGCTCGCCAGCCGCGGCGCGAAGGTCGTGGTCAACGATCTGGGCGGAGACCGCACGGGCACCGGCGCGTCCGATGCCGCGCAGAAGGTGGTGGAGGAAATCGAAGCCGCCGGCGGCATCGCGATGGCGAACGGCCACAGCGTCACCGAATATGACCAGATGGTCGAGATGGTCGCGCAGGCCAGGGAGAAGTGGGGCGGCGTCCATGTCCTCATCAACAATGCCGGCGTGCTGCGCGACAAGACCTTCGCGAAGATGGAGCCGCAGGATTTCGAGTTCGTCGTCAAGGTCCACCTGATCGGCTCCGCCTTCGCCACCAAGGCGTGCTGGGAAACCTTCCGCGAGCAGAATTACGGCCGCGTGCTGATGACGGCCTCGTCCACCGGCCTCTTCGGTAATTTCGGCCAGGCCAACTACGGCGCCGCCAAGCTCGGCCTCGCGGGCCTCACCAAGACGCTGTATCTCGAGGGCGCGAAGAACAACATCAAGGTCAACACCATCGCCCCCGTCGCGGGCACGCGCATGACCGAGGACCTGTTCCCGGCCGAGGCGTTCAAGGCTTTCTCCCCCGAGAAGGTGGTGCCGGCCGCGCTGTTCCTCGTCAGCGAGGATGCGCCGACCAACCAGATCGTCGGCGCGGGCGCGGGCGTGTTCCAGGCGAGCTATGTCACGCTGACGCAGGGCAAGCTGCTGACCGGCGAGGAGCTCTCTCCCGAAGGCGTGCAGAAGCATTGGGCGGAGATCACCGACCGCACGGACGAGATCGTGCCGGAATCCGGCGCGGCGCAGTCGATGGTGATCGGCAAGAAACTCGCCGGCGGCTGATCCGGACCATGGGGCGGCGGGTCGCCGCCGCTCCTTAATCCTCGACCAGCTTCAGCAACCGCCGCTCCACTGGAGCGAGCACGGGGCCAAGCTCGTGGCCGCGCTTGAGCACCATTCCGCTTTCGTTCACCAGCGCCCACATGCCCTGCCGGTTGCGCAGGTCCGGGCGCTTCTCGATACGATATTCCGGCCGTTCGGCCGCGCGGCGGAACGCGGCGAAGATCGCGGCTTCGCAGCCCAGTTCGATCGCATAATCCCGCCAGTGACCCGCCGCGACCATCCGGCCGTAGAGATCGAGGATGCGGTTCAGCTCCAGCCGGTCGAAGCCGATCTGGCTGGGTGCCCGCCCGTGCTGCGCCGGGAACGGCGTGACGACCCCCATCAGGCGCGGGTCGCCGTGCGGTCCGAATCCGCCTGTTCCTCCATCAGCGCGTCGAGTCGGCGGCGCATCGTCTCAAGCTCGCAGCGGAGCAATTCCACCTTCTGCGTCGCGGGATCGAACATCTCGCTGCACGGCGTACCATAGGGGACGAATTTCGGCTCCGGGGTCTGCCCGCCTTCCACCATCGTCGGGCGCGCCGGGATCCCGACCATGACCGCGCCTTCCGCCACGTCCTTCGTCACCACCGCGTTGGCGCCCACGCGCGCACCACGCCCGACGGTGATCGGACCCAGCACCTGCGCGCCGGAACCGATGATCGCGCCGTCGAGGATCGTCGGGTGCCGCTTCCCCGCGACGCCATTGTCCGGGCTGGTCCCACCCAGCGTCACGCATTGGTAGATCGTGACGTTGTCCCCGATCTCCGCCGTCTCGCCGATCACGACGAAACCATGGTCGATGAAGAAGTTGCGCCCGATCGCGGCGCCCGGATGGATATCGATCGCGGTGAGGAAGCGCGAGATATGGTTCACCACCCGCGCAAGGAAATAGAGCCGGGCCTTGTAGAGCCGGTGCGCGACGCGGTGCAACGCCAGCGCCCATACGCCCGGATAGAGCAGAATCTCCGCCCGCGAATGCGGCGCCGGATCGCGCACCCGGATCGAATCGAGATATGCCGCCAGTCGCGCCATGACGTGTCTTCCCCTAGATGACACGGGAACTTAAGCGCTCCGCCCGATGATTTCCAGCACCGCCGCCGGATGGAGGATGGCGGCGGCGCCGGAACGGGGTCAGGCCGTGACGGCGTGGACGGTGGCGACCGCCTTCATCACGCTGGCGATGCGCACCGCTGTCTGGATCACCTCGGCGGTGACGCCGGCGTTCTTCAGCACCTGCTCATGCGCGTCGATGCAGCGGCCGCAGCCGTTCATCGCGCTCACGGCGAGGCTGAACAGCTCGAAATCCACCTTGTCGATGCCTGGCGCGCCGATCACGTTCATGCGCAGCTTGGCGGGCATCTTGGAATATTCCTCGTTCCCCGCAAGGTGCGTGAAGCGATAATAGACGTTGTTCATCGCCATCACCGCCGCCGCGGCGCGAGCGGCATTGGCCGCCTCCGGCGAAAGCTTGTCGGCGACCTCCGCCTCGGTCACTTCCACCAGCGGCTTGTGGCCGGAGCCGTGCGCGCAGGCGAGCAAGGTGCCGTATTTGCGCTGGTCGTTCAGCACCGCCTCGTTCAGCAGCGAGCCGACGTTCAAGCGGATATCCTTGGCGAAATCGGGCAACGCGCCCGCGAAATCCTTGAGCGACATCATCTGTCTCCTTGATCGGGCATGAAAAAGGGGGCGCGAAACCGTGGTCCCGCGCCCCCTCGTTCGAGGTTCGGGAGGCTTACGCCGCGACCTGCAGGACGTCGTCGCCCTTGTTCCAGTTGCACGGGCAAAGCTCGTCCGTCTGGAGCGCATCGAGCACGCGGAGCGTCTCGGCCGGGTTGCGGCCGACGTTCAGGCCGTTCACCTGCACCGCCTGGATCACATTGTCCGGGTCGATGATGAAGGTGGCGCGGAAGGCGACATGCTCGTTCTTGTCGAGGATGCCGAGCGCTTCCGCCAGCTTCGCGCCATTGTCGGCGATCCAGGGGAAGTCGGCGGCCGCCAGGTCCGCGTCGGACTTGCGCCACGCGAGGTGGACGTGGGCGGTGTCGGTGGAGGCGCCGATCAGCACCGCGTCGCGATCCGCGAAATCGCCGTTGAGCTGGCTGTAGCCGACGATCTCGGTCGGGCAGACGAAGGTGAAGTCCTTCGGCCAGTAGAACAGCACCTTCCACTTGCCCGGATAGGCGGTGGTGAGGTCGAGCGTCTCGCCGGCGGGCAGCGCGTTGGTGCCCTGCTGGACGGGGACGGAGATGGCGGGGAAGGTATCGCCGATGGTCAGCATGTGTTCTGGCCTCCTGATTGAAATCCGCGGGGGAGCGTTTCGCCGGCATGACGATTCGGCCCCGTTGAGCACCGCTGATATAGGCGTTCTCCTAATCGATCCAACAGGCTATTCCGTATTGATAGATCGACGGAGACGATCAATGGCACAAACCTACCTTCCCACGCTGAAGCAGCTTCAGTATTTGATCGCGCTCAAGGACCATGGTCATTTCGGGCGGGCGGCGGAAAGCTGCTTCGTCACGCAATCCACCCTGTCCGCCGGCATCCGCGAGCTGGAGGTGCTGATCGGCGTTACGCTCGTGGAGCGCACCCGGCGCGTGGTGCGCTTCACCCCGCTGGGAGAGCGGATCGCGGCCAAAGCGCGCAAGGTGCTGCGCGAGGCGGAGGAACTTGGCGACATGGCGCGCGCCGCCGGTCGCCCGCTTTCCGGCGCTATGCGGATGAGCGTGATCCCCACGATCGCCCCCTTCCTGCTGCCGCGCATCCTGCCCCGGCTGCGCGTCGATTATCCCGACCTGAAACTGTTCCTGCGCGAGGAGACGAGCGCCGCGGCGTGCGAATCGCTCAACAACGGGCGTGCCGATTGCGTGCTGCTCGCGCTGCCCTATGCCTGCGGCGAGGTGGCGACGCGGGCCTTGTTCGACGACCGGCTGTACGTGGCCTTCCCCGAAGGCGAGATGGCAGGCGTTCCAGATCCCGTCGCGGCGGGGGAGATCGACGAGGCGCGCCTGTTGCTGCTGGAGGACGGCCATTGCCTGAAGGATCATGCCCTCGCCGCCTGCAATCGCCCGGAATTGCGCGCCGAGGCGCAGATGCTCGGCACCTCGCTGCACACGATCGTCCAGATGGTCGACAACGGGCTGGGCGTGACGATGCTGCCGGAAATGGCGATCAGCGCCGGTATCCTCGATCATACCCATATTCGCGCCCGGCC
>JAYRJH010000001.1:0-5950 GCA_041906415.1 Sphingomonas sp.
AGTTCGTTGTGCGGTAGCGGGCGGGTCAGGGCTTGCTCATCCACCCCGTCTAACCGCATGGATCACGATCTGTATCCTGCGAGATATGAGTTCTGCAACAATGCCCCGCAGAACCAAAATCACTGGGTCCTGAACCTAATGTACTGATACTATAGGCTGTAGGAAAAGAGCCTTGTGGATAGCACCCTTGGTGTCATTCGCAGAACCCCACTGCTCTCCAACTCCCATGGACGCGTCTAAAATGGCGGCTAACGAATCAACTGTTTGGGGAACAGTTTTGTCAGCCGACTTAGGCGCGTCCAGAAAATCACTTTCAGATTTTGCTGATCGAGAAAACAACGCGCGGCGCAGTGCATCAATATCGTTCTTGCCAAAGAAGAACTCCAACTTAAATCCATTAGACACTGACCGTGCCACGCATATTGCTGTATACATTGATATCCTCTATAAGGCTTTGGCATCATCTATGCAGGTAACATAGAAGGAATATCCGTTGATAATATTACCAAATCTACTTGGCGGCGTCTAGGCGGAACATGCGGATGGCATCTGAAGCTGGCGAGACAGGCAATCCTGCTGAAGACTTCGCTGTCTCGTAAATGTCTGACAACATGAGAGACTTCTCGACCTTGCGTCCAACCACCTCCCAAGCTGCATGGATAAACTCCTCCTTGGTCATGGCGCTGATCATGTGTGGAGAAGGGAACATCTCGAGGAAGGCCAGAAACCAATCTGTCCGCGAACTGCGGTGGAAACGGTCGGCTTCTGGAAAATAGAGCGGCAGGTAGTGGGTCAGGATGCGGTGCCACAGCTCGGTCTTGGACCGCGACACGGCATCATGTGTCTTGGACAATTCCTGAATGTCGTTGGTGCCAGCTACCATCGGATCGGCTATCGCCGCCTACATGTGATCCTGCGGCGTGACGGCCATGTGCTGAACCGCAAGCGTACTCAACGGCTCTACCGGGAGGAGGGTCTGTCCGTGCGCCGGCGTCGCAGCCGGAAGCGGGCCATTGGAACGCGGGCGCCGCTGGTCACGGCAGCCATGGCAAACGCCCGCTGGTCTGTGGATTTCGTCCACGACCAGTTTGCCGGCGGTCGCCGCTTCCGCATCCTGAACGTGATCGACGATGTCACCAAGGAAAGCCTGGCTGCCGTGGTCGACACCTCAATCTCCGGCCGTCGGGTTGCCAGAGAACTGACAGCCCTGATCGAGCGGCGAGGAAAGCCGGGGGTGATCGTCTCGGACAACGTCCTATGTCGGGAACGATTTGCCGTTTGAGGCAATAGATCACGGGGCATCCGAGCGACCGGATGCTGTTGAATGGTTGCCCAGGCGGGCTCCGCCGTCGAGAAGTGGTCTCTTCCATAGCAAATACAGGGTCGGCCCAAATGCCGCCCTCACCGTCCTCAAGACGAGATCCTAGGTGTTTGATCCCACGGTTTGATGGTGCGATCCTTTCTTTGGAATGGAAGGAGGCCCTATGGGACAAGTTCGTCATGGCAGCGCCACGACCACGCACGCTGTCCGAGCAGCAATACAGCGATCGCAAACTACGATCGCGCAGCTGAGCCGCGAACTGGGCGTTAACCCCAAGACCGTCGCGAAGTGGCGGAAACGGGCAACGGTTGAAGACATGAAGACAGGGCCAACAGAGCCCCGTTCGACGGTCCTGTCCGAGGATGAGGAGGCGGCGATCGTGGCGTTTAGACGCCATACGCTGCTGCCGCTCGATGACTGTCTCTATGCCCTGCAGCCGTCCATCCCCCACCTGACGCGATCTGCGCTGCATCGCTGCCTGCAGCGGCATGGCATCTCACGCCTGCCTGATATGGAGGGCGACAAGCCGAAGCGGTCGAAGTTCAAACGCTACCCGATCGGCTTCTTCCACATCGACATTGCCGAGGTGCAGACTGCCGAAGGCAAGCTGTATTTGTTCGTCGGCATCGACCGCACGAGCAAATTCGCGGTGACCCAACTTGTCGACAAAGCCGACAGGAAGACAGCCTGGGAGTTCCTTCAGCATATGCTCGAAGCTGTGCCTTATCAGGTTCACACCGTTCTAACCGATAACGGCATTCAGTTCGCCGAGCAGCCCCGGAACCGGAACACCATCTACTCCCGGCCGATGCGCTTCGACATGATCTGCGAGGCCAATGGCATCGAGCACCGGCTGACCAAGCCTAACCATCCCTGGACCAATGGTCAGGTCGAACGAATGAACCGCACGATCAAGGACGCCACCGTTAAGCGCTTCCATTATGACAGCCACGATCAGCTGCGCACGCACCTCAGCGATTTTATGGCCGCCTACAACTTCGCACGCAGCTCAAGACCCTCGGCGGCCTCACGCCTTACGAATACATCTGCAAGATCTGGACATCAGAGCCCAACAGATTCATCCTGAACCCGATCCACCAAATGCCGGGACTGAACACCTAACATCGTGTTCCAATCCCGGCAAACTGGTTCAAAAGTGTTCATCTGAGGTTATCAGTGCAGACCCTCTCATTTCTAGCCGACACACAATGATGCAATCGTATCGCTCCGTGTCGTCACGCCGCAAGTAGCAAGCTCTTTGGGTGTCCCTGGGCTATAAAGCCATCCCGATTTCCTTATGTGCCATCCAAGCACCCTGCAGCGAAATCTCGTCGCACACGCCGGCAGAGAGTTTGTTCCATAGCGTCGCGTTGCCGGTGCATTCCACGATCAGCGACGCAAGCTCAGCACTGGAACCCGGCGTGAAACCAAAGCCGTTCTTCCCATCCACCACTCGATTGCTTAGTCCACCGGCTTGCGAACACAGCATCGGCCTCCGAGCATCCCAAGCCTCGGACACAACGAGACCAAAAGTCTCCGGCCAAATCGAAGGCATCACCAGCCAGTCGATCGAATTCATAAGCTGGAAGACGTTGTCACGCGAATAGGCGCCCATTTCCTGAGCCACCAAGTTCGGGGGCGCTGCGGCAAGCGTTTCTTCGATGCGCTTCACGTAATCGCCACTAGCATAGGCCTTGTTGCCACCGAAGACCTTGATCTCGATCTTTTGGCTTTCATCCATCTGCGCGGCGGCCGAGGCTGCAGCAGAGATCAGCACGTCGATCCCCTTAGCATCCACATACTGGCCAAAAAATCCAAACACATTCACGCCCGCGGTGTGTCGAGGCACCCAGCCCTCGGGCCGAGCACTGACATGACCGTTCGCGATCACACTGATCTTTTCGGCCGGAATACCCCAGTCGATGAAACGCTCACGCAGATAGGCCGAGGGTGAAACAAAGTGGTCCACAAGCTGGAATGCACGCTTGAACACGCGGCGGCGCAAAATGAAATCGTCCGCCGTCCGATTGGGGAAGCATTTCACGCATTGGTCTGGCGCAGTATCGGTGCAGATCGCATTTTCATGATAGCGGAACAGTTGACCACGCAAGTTGCAAATCGGCAAATATTCATGCAAAGTGTAAATGATCTTTACATTCGGCAGTATCTGCCGTGCAATTTCCAGTAGTTCGAGACCCACCCACAGTGAGTGGTGCACATGAATCACGTCAGGGCAATGATCTGCAAAAAAACGCTGCAACGCTTTAGTACGTCGCTGGTCATAGATCACATGATAGAAGTCATCGAAGAAATGACCAGGCAGAATGAACTCGTTCGAGGTGTCGGGCAGTGCCGTGATTGACGAACCAACCTTACTATACTGCGGAAACATGTGCCCGTCGATCCCGGCCAATAGAACCGCCTCAACGTCGGGGTCCGCATTGGCGGCATCGTGCAAATCTTTGGCGACATACTGGGCCCCTCCCTTCATCACACGAGGATGGTAGAGAGAAATTGTCATGTATTTCATGGGACTCGCATTCTCAGAGGAGCTGAAGATCCAGAGCTGTATCGACCACAAATCTGGAGTCGTCGAAGCGATCTGAGTAGATCGCTCGATTAAGCCACATAAAGCTGCGGACCGATGGCGGTTTTTCCTTTCCGACACCTTCCATATGGATCCAGCGTGAACTGCTGTCTACAACCACAGGCCGACCGGACTCGCGCCAGCGCAGACAGAAATCTGAATCTTCATAGTAGGCAATAATATAGTCTGTTGAAAGGCCGCCCATTTCAAAGAAGCCCTTCTTCGAAACCTTCCAGAGAGCTGCTGACACCAGAAGGATATCTGCGCGCACCCCAACCAGTGCCTCTTCCAGACGCTCTTGGTCGTCATCGACACGATGGCTCAAACCCTTGCCGAAGTGCTCTACCCGCAACAAGTTGTGACTTTTTCCTTCGCGTGGATCGAAAGCAACATCTCGCACCGAATACATTCCGGAATGCATCAACATCCCGTCACCGTAATATAGCATGGCCCCATGAAGAGCATCACCCGGGTCAGACGAAAGAAAATCAAGCGCCTGCGCCTCATCACCCTCGGGCGGAAAGACGTCCGGATTCATGAAGATCAATGTTTCCCCCAGCGCCTGTTCGGCACCAAAGTTGTTGGCGGCAGAGAACCCAGAATTTCCGGAACAAGAATAGATTCGAATTGACACATCATGAATCTGGCAAAAGGCAGTTACTCGCATCACCATCTGCTCAACGGCGTGCATTTCGTTAGCCACGATCACTATCTCGGCATCCCTGGATTTCAGGAACTCAGCCAGTTCAGCAAGCTGAACCATCAGCATGTCGAACCTGCGGTGTAGGGTAATAATGATGCTCTGTTTGCAACGTTGGCGGGGTCTGCTCTCAAATACCTTGGCAAACTTGAGTGAGGCCAAAACCCCCTTCCACAGGTCAATGTATTCTGGAGCAAGAATGCAGGCCTGTTCAAACGTCGTACCTGCTGGCCGATCAGCCAGAACAGCTACTGCACCGAGGGCCTCCTGCATGAAGCTAGCGGATGACAGATAGCGAACAGCATTACTTTCCCACATCAGCTGGTCGTTAATGAACACTTGCATCACTGGTGCCATCAAAAAGTCTTCAGCTTGAATATTCAACAACGCTACGAAGCCTGATGGCGTGTTGTAATCTCCGGTTGCGCCGCAAACGTCGTCTCGATGATACCAAGCTGCCTCAACATCGGTGAAATCATAGATCATATAGCCGATGCGAAGGCTGATGTTCAGCCGCGCAAACATCCGCCGGTCACACCAGCCTGCTAGAAAAACATGGCCCGTATCAGAAAGGATCACTCCCTCCAAGTTCAAGAATTGACGTGGTTCGACCACGCCACGCATCTCACGATAACCATGCCGGATGTAGTGATTGTGCAGTTGCACCTCATCTACACCACCAAAATGTTCAAGGAGGTCGGGGTTGTCGTCGGAGTATTTACGGAAGTTGAAGCGGCTTTTCATGTCTCAATTTTCTGCTGGGTACTACGTGGACGTCGTTACTTCGGGTTTGAACTTGAAGCGACGACCTTCAGCATACCCGACCTCCAAGAAATGCGCCCGGGCTGATGGAAAGAACTCTTTACTGATCGCGTCGGCAACATCTGAGTGTGCCTCAAGATAGTGGTCTTCGTCGATCTCAACCGGAAACGGATAACGCCCTTCATAGATACCTGACTCGATGTAATGGGCTAGCCCGGAGGTGACCGGGCGCTCTTTTATTGCCTTTTTCACATCCGGATAGGTATTCAAGTACCACTTTTCCGAGAACTGATCCATCAGCGCCAACTTCAGCGCACGACGAAACAGCTCTATCGAAACAATCAAGTGATCTTCTGCAAGTTGCCCCGCGATAGTCACGCGCTGCACAAGTTCAAGAATATCTTTCCGCACCAAATCTCTCCTAAGCTGTACTTTGGTTGCAGGTCACCGGTAAATGCATTCGAATCTATGTGGCTGTATCAACTGGAATCTTGCTCCGCTAGAGCAGTTAGCATGTCACGCCCTCTGCTGTGACCCCGATGCTCATCCAGCTGAGGCCAGAGTCGGCGGTTGAATTTGG
>JAYRJH010000001.1:5960-26240 GCA_041906415.1 Sphingomonas sp.
AGCGGTTCAGGTGCGCGAAGCTGATCGCCCATTGCGGTGAGTTGGGCGGCAAAGACCGCCGGGGCCTGGTATCCGAGGGCCGAATGGGGCCGTTGGGTGTGCCCGAGTTCCGGCATTTCCGCGATCAGCATGGCCGCAGAGACGGGGCCAATCCCGGGAATGGACAGAAGAAGCCTTGCCTTTGCCGCCGAAGTTTCCTCCAGCCCGATGACGCCTTTGATCCTATGCTCAAGTTCACCGACCTGAGCGTCCAGTATTGCCAGGAGGTTGGCATCCATATCCTCGAGATCGGCGGTGCTGTGACCCCCGACGCTCATCCGGCTGAGACCAGAGTCCTTGGTTGAATTTGGCGCGGTTGCGCCGAAGGAGCAATGGGCGATCTGCGCAGCGGTTCAGATGCGCGAAGCTGATCGCCCATTGCGGTAATTTGGGCGGCAAAGACCGCCGGGGCCTGATAGCCGAGGGCCGAATGAGGCCGGTCTGTGTTGTAGATGTGGGTCCAGCGGGCCACGGCCTGACGGGCATGGTCGATGCCGAAGAACAGGGTCTCGTTCAGCAGTTCATCCCGCATCCGGCCGTTGAAGGCTTCACAATTGCCGTTCTGCATCGGCTTGCCGGGCGCGATGTAGTGCCACTTCACCTGCATCTTCTCTGCCCATTCCAGGATCGCGTTCGAGGTGAACTCGGTGCCGTTGTCACTGACGATCGCGCCGGGCTTTCCGCGCCGTTCGATCAGGGCCGTCAGTTCCCTGGCAACCCGGCGGCCTGAAATCGAGGTGTCGACCACGGCGGCCAGGCTCTCCTTGGTGACGTCGTCGATCACGTTCAGAATGCGGAAGCGGCGACCGTCAGCGAACTGATCCTGGACGAAATCGACCGACCAGCGGGCGTTGGCCAGAGCCTCGGTCACCAGCGGCGCCCGCGTGCCGATCGCCCGCTTGCGGCTTCTTCGGCGGCGAACCGACAGGCCCTCCTCGCGATAGAGCCGTTGGGTGCGCTTGCGGTTCAGCGCATGGCCGTCCCGGCGCAGGAGAACATGCAGGCGACGATAGCCGAACCGCCGATGCGTCTCGGCGGCCCCGCGCAGCAGCTCGCGCAGTTCGCGGTCATCCGGTCTTCGGTGCCGATACCGCACCGAAGACCTGTCCGCCCCGATCAGGGAACATGCCCGCCGCTCGCTCATCTCGTAGCCCTGTTCGAGATGGGCGACGGCCTCGCGCCTGGCGGCGGGCGTCACCATTTTTTTGTCAGCAGATCCTTCAGCGCGGTGTTGTCCAGCATCGCCTCGGCCAACAGGCGCTTCAGCTTGGCGTTCTCGTCCTCCAGCGCTTTCAGCCGCTTGGCCTCAGAAGGTTCCATGCCGCCGAACTTCGCCTTCCAGGCATAGAACGTGGCCCCGCTGATCCCGTGTCGTCGGCAGACCTCAGCCGTCTTCGCTCCAGCCTCCTGCTCGCGCAGGATCGTGATGATCTGCTCTTCGCTGAACTTCGATCTCTTCATGTCCGATCCTCTCCTCGGGCCGGACTCTAGCATCAGATGGACGAGTTATCGGGGGTCACAGCAGCGGGGATATGTTGTTTCCTGCGCGCCGCGATCTGCGCAGAAAGCCTTTTGCGCATTTCTACCAATTGCGCCCTGCGAGTTGTTAAAGCTCTGAGAATACGCAAGTTCTTGCCCGGCAATTTCCGTCCGGCTTCTGGTCTGAAGAGCATGAACCGCGCGATGAGTTCGGCATCGATCCTGTCGGTCTTTGCCCGTGTGCCCCGGGAAAGGGCAGCCGAGATCACCAAGGCGGAAACGCAGATCGACAGCATCGTTTACGGCCTGTTCGACCTGACCCTCGACGAAATCGCGCTGCTGGAAAGCGTGGTGTGATCAGCTATCGGGCTGATCACCCGCGCTCGAAAAAGCCAGGATGCGGCTTGTTGATGCCATAGGTAATGGCGCCAGCACCGAACCGGCCATTGATGAAATCCACGGCTGCCGCAGCCCGCTCGCCGCGTGTCTTGGCGGCAGCGGGCAATTGGCGCAGCATGTCGCCATTTCTGTTCGACAGAAACTCGACATTTCCAAGCTGGACACCGACCGCGATGATGCGGCGGCCTCGGATGGCCGCCCATGCAGCGCGCCAAAGGAGACGGTTGATCCGAAGGAAAACAAGCGTGTCCTGGCTCGCGGCACTGCTGACAGAGCGGGCGAAACCGGGCGCCTGTTCACAGCTGATATGCAATGAGAACGATGCGGCGGTTCGTCCATCGCGTCGCAGCCTCGCGGTGGCCTTCTCGACCAGCCAACGGCTGACGAGATAGGCCGACCTAGGATCACGAAACTCGGGCGCGAGGATCTTGCTGTTGCCATAGCCGCCCCGGCGCGTGGCAGTCAGGGGGATTGCCTCGCCCTGGAGAGATCGGACGAAGCGTTCGCCCTCGATGCTGCGCCAGATCGCGCTAGCGTGGCGCGGATCGAGGCGACAGAGGCTTGGCACATCCATGATCCCGGCCGCCTCCAGGCGGGTGCGCATGGCTTTGGAAATGCCGGGCAGATCGTCCAGCGCCAGATGGGCGATCCGCTCGGGCATGTTCTCGCGCGAGAGCCATTGAAACCCGTTCGGTTTCTCCAGCTTGCCTGCAATCTTGGCGAGAACATGGTTCGGGCCAATCCCCGCACTAAACCGGAGGCATTCGCCAACCTCGGCCGCGACTGCGGCCTTGAGGGTGGCGACGAGCTCTGCTGCCCCGTCCAGTGTCGTCGCCTCGCCTGACAAGACAAGCTGAAACTCATCGACACTCCTGATCCGTTCCAACTCGGCGTATCTGTCCAAGATGGATGCGACTTGTAGATTATAGCGGACATAGAGGCGGTGCCGACTGGCCCGGAAGATGATGCCGGGGCAAAGGCGGCGCGCATCCCGCACCAAGGTTCCGGTTTTGACCCCGTATGCCTTGGCTTCATAGGAAGCGGCGACGCAGGCGCCATGCGGCCCCTCCATGGCCGTGATGGCGACTGGCCGCCCGCGCAGGGCAGAATCAAGCTGCTGTTCGACGGATGCGAAGAAGCTGTTCATGTCGAGATATAGAACGCGGAACGGCCCCATCCCCTAACCCTCGCGGCTGGCGTGAAGCCTCGCAATGTTCTATATTTGTTCTCGTCATTCAAGGGGGATGATGATGGACAGGGAACAACAGCTCGCCAATGTCGCATTCGGCGGCGCTTGGTCTGAACAGATTGCGGGCAATGAGCGACTGGCCGAGGCGATGCAGTGCATCGAGGCCGCCGTGATCGACTGCGAAGAGCAGGATCTACGGTCGGACAGCGCAATCAAAGAGGCATTGGCCGTTGTTGCGGCGGCCCATCCGAAGGGACGGCTGCTTTCGCAGGCATGGGAGAAAGGCCTGAGCATCGGCAATTCCGGTTTGCGAAGAGCCGAGCTGAAGCGCGTGGCTGACGCGCTGCGCGCTGGCCTCGGATCAAGGCTTCTTTCGTAGGGCGTCATAGAGGGCAGTCTTGCCGACCTTGATCCGGCCCGCCGCTTCCCGGACAGTCAGGCCGGAATCCACCAGCTCACGCGCCTTCTTCAGCTTGTCGGGCGTGATCACCGGCCTGCGCCCGGCCACGCTGCCTCTCTCAGAGGCAGCACGCAGCCCGGCGCGGGTTCTCTCACGGATGAGGTCACGCTCAAACTGCGCGAGCGCCCCGAAGACATGAAAGACAAGACGCCCCGCAGGGGTCGTCGTGTCGATGTTTTCAGTCAAAGACCGGAAACCGATGCCTCTGGCCTCTAGGTCGGTCACGACTTCGATCAGATGCTTCATCGAGCGGCCAAGCCGATCAAGGCGCCAGACAACGAAGCTGTCGCCGTCGCGAAGATACTTGAGAGCTTCGGCAAGACCGATCCGGTCTGACTTCATGCCGGAGGCCTTGTCCTCGAAGATCCTCTCGCAACCCGCCGCCGCCAGCGCGTCGCGCTGAAGGGCGGTGTCCTGATCCTGGGTGGAAACATGACGTAATCGCGGGCGCACAACTTCCATGGACTGGTGCATCCTGCGGTCCTGCAGTTTTTCACAGGAGGATGTCATGGCTGCCTTTGCTGCTTTGGACGTGTCGAAGAAGAGCACGTCAATCCATGTTGTTGATGAGAAAGGCATTTGCCTCTGGCGTGGCAAGACGCTCACCGATCCGGATGCCTTGGCCGAAGCACTGGCACCGTTTGCGGACGACCTCGCCCTCGTCGGCCTTGAGACGGGCAGTTGGACCACCTGGCTCTGGCATGAGCTGACGGATCGTGGGTTTCCAATGGTTTGCATGGACGCGCGCCAGGCGCATGCCGCCCTTTCGGTCACCATCAACAAGACGGATGCCAATGACGCCCAAGGCTTGGCCCATCTGCTTCGGACGGGCCTTTTCAGGGAGGTGCGGGTCAAAGGCTGGGAGGATATGCAAAAGCGAACGCTGCTCAGGGCGCGGGCAACAATGCTGCGCTGTGTGCTCGATCTGGCGAACGCGATCCGCGGGGCATTGCGCACCTTCGGGATTTCGCTGCCAGCAGGAACGGGTAATGGCGGTGCCAAGACCTTTGAACGCCGAGTTGTCACTAGCCTGACCGCCCGCGCAGATCTTGCAATCATCATCGGTCCATTGCTGGAGGCATGGCGCGCAGGACGAACGCAAGTTGCCCGCCACGAACGTGCCATCCGCGCGATTGTGCGGTCTGACCCGCGATGCCAGTTGATGATGACGGTTCCGGGTGTTGGATATCTCACGGCCGTGGGTTTCGTCGGCGCGGTTGGCGATCCTGAGACATTTCGATCAGGACGAACCGCTGCGGCTTGGATTGGGCTCACACCACGACGCTACCAGTCCGGAACGATCAATCAACAGGGTAGGATATCCCGTCAGGGGGACAAGCTGCTGAGAGCCTATCTCTATGAGGCCGCTGCGCACATCCTGACGCGGTCCAGCAAGGACAGCGCCCTTCGTCGCTGGGGTCTCAAGTTGCGCGACCGCATCGGATTCAAACGAGCAAACGTCGCAGTTGCGCGAAAGCTGGCTGTGGTGCTGCACGCGATGTGGCGGAGCGGGCGGCCCTTCGAAGCGGAAGGATGTGCTACCGGATGAGCATATATCAAAGACAGACCCCCGAAAGGTAGGGCCACCAAGGGATCCGCTGCCTGACAGCTGCGGGTGCGTCCACCGGGACGTGAGACATGAGGACCATCGCGATATGCGTGCGGCAATCGTTTTCGAACGAATTGCGCTTGGAGACATAGCGGGGTCCGTCTCGAACATCATGATGCGGCAGAGGTAATTCTGACCGCGTAGACAACCCTGACCCCGGCCATGCATCCGACCGAAAACACCATCCAGAAAGCGTGCTTCCTTGGGCCTCGAAAGGACTACGAAAAACACTTGTTTGTCGTGACATGCGCGACCGTTAGCCAGCGGCTGTGCTTCGCACGCACACAGTCTTACGACAAACCCATATTAATCATTTGCCGAAAAATTACTATACAGATAGGTTTTTCGTGATCTTGGGGCGTCACGAAAGGTCTTCGACCATGGGCTTGATCGGTTATGCGCGGATTTCCACGATCGAGGGCGCACAGGTCATGGACCGTCAGCTTGATGCTCTCAACGCCGCAGGCTGTGAGCGGATCTTTGAGGATCGTGCATCCGGGGCCAAAGCCGAGCGTCCTGGCCTATCGGCTTGCCTAGACTTCCTGCGCAGGGGCGATGTCCTTGTTGTTCTCGACCTGGACCGGCTGGGGCGACTGGCGGGCGAGTTGATTACTCTGATCGACCACTTGGAAGGGCGCGGTATCTCCTTCCGCGCCCTAAATGCTCCAATGGACACGACAACGCCTACAGGGCGTGCTTTCCTGCAGATTCAAGCCGCCTTTGCCGAAATGGAGCGCAACATCATTCGCCAAAGGGTGAACGAAGGGCTGGCCGCAGCCCGTGCCCGCGGCCGAAGGGGGGGGCGGCCACGCGTTATGACGCCGGAAAAACTGAACTATGCCCGGCATCTCATGGCCGATAGGACGCGGTCAATTCCAGACATCTGCAAGGAACTTGGTGGGATCAGGCCGTCAACACTCTACCACTACCTGCACGCAGACGGGTCTCTGAAGACAGCAGGCCGTGATCTGGTTGAAAAAGACGGGAAGGAAGAAGCAGGCGCTTGACGGATCAGCCGCGATTAGACAACGCGCGCATAGCCAATCAGGGGCATAAAATCCTGTCTTTTGCAGTTGCGGATACGACCACTAAACGACCGTTTGTAAACAAATGCAAGGAGCGTTTCCCTCGTCGCGCTGAGTTCGGGAAGCCTTGTATCTATGGGCTGAAGCCCGCGAGAGGCGCTCCAGCGTTCTTGAGAAGACAGGGGCCTCGGGCGCCTCTATAGTAGAGAAAAACGCAGCCCCTCAAACTCCATCGTCAAGCGCGCAAAATAGCTTTATAATGCGCGCATGAGCCGATTTCTCCCGACAAACATGGACTATGACGAGATGCCTCTCGAAGACTTGGAGGCGTCCGAGGGCAAGGATGACGCCAACCTCTGGTTCCTGCCCGGGCCGATCGAGGACGAACCGGATTACCTGCCTCCCGGACCTATGCTTGAGGCGAAGGAATCCGATGTCGTCGATGCCTGGCGCGCGGCTGAGGCCGGGCAGGCGGCGCAGCTTGCTCGCGTCTCGGCCCGGTTGGGTATCCTCGATGAACGCCTGCGTCGGGGCCCGGCAGGCTGGCGGCAGCGGCTCGCCCTGATCGAGGCATCGGATCTCAGCTGGCTCACGCAGGACCGGATCGGCCTCGACCGGCTTTCCCTTTACATGGCGCTGCGGGTTTCGACCGTAACGGATGATGCGCAGGCGCTGTACCGGATCGGCTGGACCGTGCGGCGGCTGACCGGCGGACCCGCGCCGTTGGCGCGT
Source organism: Sphingomonas sp. (assembly GCA_041906415.1). GTDB lineage: Bacteria > Pseudomonadota > Alphaproteobacteria > Sphingomonadales > Sphingomonadaceae > Sphingomonas. Next base: position 12,893 of record JAYRJH010000001.1, read on the forward strand.
CCGTCATGTGTGGGCGACCTCGAAACCTTCCTTGATCGGCGCGCCCGTCCGGGGCAGGGGGAGCGTCTCGACGAGGCTAAGGCTCCCTCGCGCATGGTCGAGATGGCAGAGCGGGAAGCCTTCGAGGACCGGGCTGCCGGATGGCTTGCGATGATGAATCAGGCCGAAAACCTCCACCCCGTGACGCGGGCCTGCATGGGCTTTCATCTCTGGCATGTCGCGGATCTCTCGCCGATCGACGATCCGCTCGAGGCCGCGGTGACGGCGTCGCGTGTTGCGATCACCGAACTCGCACCGTCAGGGAGCATGCCCGGCGCGATCTTCGCACCGATCGCTATGGGCGGGGGAGGGGGCTTCCGCGCGATCGGGGACCCGCCCGCCCGGTTAGCGCGCTGGCTGAACGCGATGGAGAGCGCGACATTCGCAGCCCTGCGCAGGCTCGAGGAGATCGAGGCTTGGGCGGCTGCCGCAGAGCGCGCGATGGCTCCCCTCTCGGGCAAGACGCCGCCGATGCTGCGGTACCTCTTCGCAAGCTGGCCGCTGGTCTCAGTACAGATGGCCGAGAAACTGACAGGCACGCATCGGGCAACGGTTCAGCGCAACATCGACTGGATGGACGAGCAGGGCCTCATTCGGGAGGTTACGGGGCAGGGACGATACCGAATGTGGCGGATCGTCGACGGTTTGCGAACTGGTCCCCGAGGTGGTCGCCTGGAACCGGGGTCCGCTGGCCCATCTGGCGAGCAGTCCGCTGGACGACCCCCGCACGCGGGTGCTGGTGGGCGACGTGCAGACCCATCTGGCCCAAGGCCGCACGGACTATGACCTGATCCTGCTCGATACTGACAACGGCCCGGATTTTCTGGTGCGGCCGGGCAACACCGCGCTGTACCAGGACTGCGGTCTGGGCAGCGTGGCCAGATCCCTTGGACCGGCCGGGGTGGCCGCGTTCTGGTCGGCCACCGCCTCGCCCGAGTTCGAGCGCAGGTTGTCGGCCCAACCCTGGTTCTGGCTGCGCGACGACATTCCGCTGGTTCCGGGTCGCGTCGATGCCATGCACCACATCTACAGCTGCAGCTTCAGTGCCGCGGCGCTCGGGCAGCGCAAGGCCGCCTGAGCACCGCGACTCCAGCCTGCTTATGCGGAAGCTCTGTCGAACAGGCGCGGGAACCAGTCCTCGCGCAGGCGCTGGCCGGGAACCATGTCGTGGCCGGGATACGGCGGCGACGTGCGGCCGGGCCGTTCGACATAGCGGGCATCGTCGCCCACCAGTCGCAGCGAGAACGCCCGCCGCCGCGTCGTGCTGGTGTTCCCGCGCGCGCCGTGCAGGGTCATGTAGTTGAAGGCGACGGCATCGCCGGGCTCCATCGCAAACTCGCGGATGTCCATCCCTTCGGCGTCGGGGTCCGGCACGGGCATGTAGTTGTCCTCATCCGGATAGAAGGTGGTTTCCGAAAGCCACCGCGTGGGAAGGACCGCCTTGGGCCAGAGGTGCGATCCGGCCACACAGCGCAGCGTCGCCTCGCGGACCGGATCAAGCGGGGACCAGAAGCTGACCGTCTGTCGCCCCTCGACAAAATAGTAGGGGCCATCCTGGTGCCAGGGCGTCGGCTTCGAGGTCCCCGGCTCCTTGACCAGCACATGGTCGTGGAAAAGCTGCACCCTGTCCGAACGCATCAGATCGGCGGCCACCTCGGCAGCGGGCGAGGTCCGGATCACCTCTTCGAACTCGGCAATGCGGTTCCAGTTGCAGTAATCGTCGAAGAAGCGCCCGCCTTCGCCAGGCTTCAGGTTCTCGGCCGCGTATTCACCAGGCTCTGCCATGTTGCGCTCGACCCCCTTGCGCAGGGTATCGACATGGTCCTTGAACAGACCTTTCACAAGGATCACGCCGTCGCGCTGGAAGGCGTCGATGTCAGCTTGACTGATGAGCGGGTGCGGCATTGGAAGACCTTTCGAGTTGAGCTCACAGAACTTCCGGGACTGCAAAGATAGTTTCAAATAATAACTTTCTAATGTAGCCTTAGTTTTATGCTACATCTTACCCTACGCCAGCTTGAATACGTCGTGACCGTCGCCCGCGCAGGAAGCCTCTCTGGGGCCGCGACGACGCTGAATGTGTCGCAGCCCTCCCTGTCCGTGGCCCTCGGACAGGTCGAGGACACGCTGGGCGAAAAGCTCTTCATCCGGTCGAAGGGGGCACCGCTTCGCACGACGATGTTCGCCAACCTCTTCGTTGCCGAGGCCGAAACGCTTCTGGCGATGGCGCGACGTCTGGAGGACCCCGCGACAATACAGCGTGCGGTGAATGGCACGGTCGTCCTGGGATGTTTCGAGGACTTGGCTGCGTATCACCTTGCGCCGATCCTACGTCTTCTGCGGAAGACTCTTCCGGGCGTAGAGATCATCTGGAAGATCGCGGATTTCGAGACACTTGCCCGCGAGATGCGTGAGGGTCGCATCAGTCTTTCGCTGACCTACGACCTGGGCCTGGATTCGGGTTTCAACCGCATTGCCCTGTCGGCAGTTGCACCCCATGCCTTCGTCGCAGCTGACCACCCGCTTGCCGATCGTCCAACACTCGCCCTGAAGGAGATCGCCACAGAACCGCTTATCCTGTTCGAGGAAATGCTGTCCAACCGCCACACGCTGCAGCTTTTTCGAAATCAGGGCCTGTCGCCCACGGTGGCGCATCGCGTCAGATCGCTGGAGATCATGCGAAGCTTGGCCGCCTACAGAGAAGGCGTCGGTATCAGCTATGGGTGTCCTCCCACCGACCGGTCCTATGATGGGGCGAAGGTACGCGCTATCCCGATCACCGACAGAAGCGCGCGCGAATCGATAATTCTTGCCCGTTCGGTCGCCGCGCCCACATCATCTGTCGTAAAGGCAGCGACGGCAGCCATCGCCGCGATGTTCACGGACCGTCAAGCTTCCGGCGGCAGCGCCCTCTAGCCGTCGCGCAGGATCGAGACGCTCGCGTCGAATCCCCGAGCCCTGGCGCGTTGAAGCGGGGTCACCCTCGTCACGATCAGCGATGGTCCGGTCGGCACCGGCCCTGACCAGGGCGCGTACCGTCTCTACGTGGTCGGGCCGGCCGTCGCCCAGGACGACCGCTTCGATCAGGGCGGTCCAGCCGAGGTTGTTCATATGATCCAGCGGTGCACCGCCGGCCATGAGGCGGCGAACCACCTCATGATGGCCCAGATGCGCGCCGGCGATCAGCGCCGGGTTTTGTCGCAAACTCTAACAGTTGACGGCCGTCGGCTTTGTGGCCGACCGTCTTGCCATGAAGCAGATGGAACTGGGAGAGCTAAGCATGATTTCGTTCAAGGGTGCCCAGTTCCCGAAAGAAGTGAACCTGTTCGCGGTATTCTTCTACGTCCGCTACACGGTGTCGTACCGGGACCTGGAAGAGATCTTGGCAGAGCGGGGCGTGCAGGTGGACCACGCGACGCTGAACCGCTGGGTCGCCAAGTACTCTCCTTTGATTGCCGCCAATGCGCGGCGCAGGAAGACCCCGACAGATCGTTCCTGGCGTATGGACGAGACCTACATCAAGGTGAAGGGTGAATGGTTTTATCTCTATCGAGCTGTCGACAAGCTGGGCAAAACCCTCGACTTCATGCTGTCGAAGCGGCGCAACAAGACGGCGGCGACCAAGTTCTTCGCACGGGCCCTTGAGGTAAACGGCCTACCCCGCAAGATCGTCATCGACCGCAGCGGAGCCAACACGGCTGGGATCACCGCGGTCAACCGAATGTTGCGGAGCTTTGGTTGCCCGATCTCGATCGAGATGGTCCGGATCAAGTATCTCAATAACATGATCGAGCAGGATCACCGAACGATCAAAAAGCGCATTCGGCCAATGCTGGGGTTCAAGTCCTTCGCCTCAGCTTCAGCAACGCTTGAAGGTATCGAAGTGGCGAACATGATCCGGAAGGGGCAGTTCACGCCTGAAGGCGGCAGCGAAGGCAGGGCGGCAAACGCTATCAGAAGTCGCAACCGCCCCCCCCCCCCGGGCGGGCAGCCATGCGCGCCCCAAACCCCGTGCCAGGAGGGGCCCCGTTACCGAAGTCCTGACCCTAAAGGTTGGCGGAGACGAGCTCGCCTATAGCCAGCTGGCTCTTACAACCGGTTCCATTCCACGCCGCCTGCCTGCACGGATCGGGGGAAGCCTAGACGGTGTGTACGTCATGCGCGGCTTGGCTGACATTGATGCAATGGCACCGGAATTCGTGGAAGGCCGGAGGCTTTTGATCGTGGGAGGCGGCTACGTCGGACTCGAAGCCGCCGCAGTCGCCACCAGCCCTGGCATCGAGGTTACGCTCATTGAGGCCGCGTCGCGTATTCTTCAGAGGGTGGCGTCTGCGGCAACGGCCGACTACTTCCGCAAACTCCACACAGACCATGGGGTGCGAGTACTCGAGAGCAACAAACTGGATCATCTTCTTGGTGATGACAGAGTGCGAGCAGCCGTATTGGCGGACGGAAGCGAGATCGCCGCCGATTTAGTGCTGGTCGGGGTTGGTGTGGAGCCAGCGACCGCACTTGCAGAAACGGCCGGTCTCAAAGTTGAGAACGGCATCTGGACAGACGCCTTGGGCCGAACCTCGGGCCCCTCAATATGGGCCGCAGGCGATTGCGCCTCGTTTCCGCACAGCAGTTGGCGCATGCGGCTTGAGAGCGTTGGACACGCAATCGATCATGCCGAGTGCGTCGCCCAGAACATGGTTGGCACTGGCATGACCTATGTCGCGAAACCCTGGTTCTGGTCTGACCAGTACGATACCAAGCTCCAGATCGCCGGGCTGAATTCTGGATACGACCAGGTGGTTGAACGGCGCGGCCAAGGTCGCTCTGCCTCAGTTTGGTACTTCGGGGGAAAACGGCTATTGGCCGTCGACGCCATGAACGACCCGCGGGCCTACATGGTCGGCAAGCGGATCATCGAGGCGGGCCAAACTGTTCAGCCCAATCTGGTGCGGGACCCAACCACGGATTTGAGAACGCTGGCTCCGTCAGCCATTGGCAGTTCATGGCATCCACTGTGACTTGATCTCCCTGCAGACCGGTAACGATCTGCAAACTGCGGCACCTTTGGGTGCCGCTTCTTTTTGAGCGTGGCGATCAATCCTGTTTATCGATTCCGGTCGTAGACGCATGCGCGTTAGTGCGGCTTGGATCATTGCCAGCCACCCGAGCACTCACAAGCCTTGAGTGATGCTTTGACGGCCTATCCATGCGCAGCCGTTGGAGATACAAGGGCTGACCCGGCGCATCTGCCGGGTCTGGTCTATCTCGCGGCAGAGACTAAGCTGCCAAATCGGCATCGACCAGCAGCCGAGCGGAGATCAACCGGAAGTGAGCCTAAAGACGCCTAGGATTACGGGCGACGACGATCATTTCGACGCGCATACCTGCACGCGCCAGAGCAACGCCACCTGTCGCCCGGGCCGGAGGGTTGCCCAGATCGACCCAGGCGTCCCAGACGGCGTTCATCCCAGCGAAATCCGCCATGTCGGCCAGCCAGACCTGGACCGACGCGATGTCGGCCTTGCTGCCGCCCAGTTCTGCCATCACGGCATCGACATTCGCTAGAACCTGCCGGGTCTGGGTCGTGATGTCCGCCGTCAGATCGTCGGGCACCTGCCCGGCCAGAAAGACGATGTCGCCGACCGTGACGGCCTCGCTCATGCGGGGGCCGGGATTGAGGTGGGTCAATGTCATGATTCTTCCTTCGGTTTCAGTCATTGTCGCTGACCATCGCGCCAGCGCCCCGGCGCGAGGTTTCGGATGCCGGAACTGTCGTGCGCATTGACAGCGCGTTGAGTCCGGCCAGCGTCTCTGCCGAGAGAGGGCACATGTCGGGGGCAGGGGGCGCGATCTTGTGTTCCGCCCGGCAGGTCACCAGCACAACCTGTGCTTCCTGCAGCTTGGAAAGCGCGGTCAGCTTTGCCGGATCCACCTCACCGTCGGCCGAAATAACGGCCTTTTCGCCGTTCCAACCGATTTCGATCGCCGCATTGATCGCCTTGGCGATTCGCGCCAGATGTGGAACGGCAAGCACCGGATGACGCAACGCCCCGACCATGACAGGCGCGGCAGAAACGCCTTCCGGCAGGCCCGCGTGGTCGTCAAGCGACGCGCCGGCCGTGATCGGGCAAAGCGCTCGCCCGTCCTGCGCCGCCCAGATCCGGCCAGAGATGGTCAGGGCACCACCTCCCGCAGGCCGCGCCGCAAGATGGGCCAGCAGGGCCGCCGGACCATCAATGCCGCGGGCAGCCAACCAGCCGGCCGCGAAGCCGGCTTCTTCGGCCAGCCCCCATGGCATGCCGGCGCCGCGTGCGGCCTTCAGGCACAGGGTTTCCACTTCGTTGCGCGACAAGCGGGTCAGCGGCACGGGATGTTCGGAAAAGGTCGTCGCCGAGGCTGTCGGATCATGGGCTTCCGTCAAGGACATCACCGGTTCCTCCCGGCCATTTCATCGGGATAGGGCATGTCTTGGAACATGCTGATACGGACCCATTTGTCGGACCGCGGATCAAAGCGGCTGGCGCCGAAGAAGGCCAGCTTGCAGCGCATCAGGTCGATGGGCAGCATGTCCTTGCCGATCAAGTTGTCACGCACTTCGGCGAAGGGGTGGCCTTCGGCATTCTGCACCCGCCGAGCAGCATAGCGCTGGCCGGGGTCGCGCATCAGGAAGGCGGCGACGGTCGTGTCACCGTCTTCGCCTTGAAGTGCGATGTGCAGCTCCTGCACCAGCCGGGCGATGCAGAGTGGTTGTTCCAATTCGGCACCGTCTTCGCTGTGACGTTCGCCCAACCGCGGTTCGAGCTTTTCCTCAGACACATACCAGAAGCGGGCATCGTTCGCGGAATCACGGAAGTCGATATCCAGCGCCCAGCGGAAATGCTCGCGGATCAGCCGACGCAGGGTCTCGACGGTCATTGCACCATCGATGCGCGCTGCAATGGCCTCGTCGGCGGACATGGTGGGGCCGAGATCGTCGATGAGCTTTCCATGCGGTTCAAGCATCAGGGACAGAAGCGCCTCTTGCCCCTCCAGCGTCAGCGTGACCTCGCCCCAGTGCCAAAGATCGTCCCACGGATAGGGTGAAGTTCGGGGCCAGTTCGTAAGCTTGTTTGCTATCAGGTCAAGATCGGCATCGAGATCCTTCAGCTTTGCAACCTGGATGGGGTGCTCGGACTGCCACAGTCCGGCGTTGCGACGGGCCTCGGCCAGCGCAGCATTCAGGGACTGAAGGCTGTCGGCATCGGCTGTCGGCAGGGCGCGGACGCGGGCTAGCGCTTCTTCCCGTGCGCGCATCCAGTTGTTCATGAGAACCGGATGGCGCACAAGGAACGGCGCCATGCCGAGGCCGGTGGAATTGCCAACGCCAAGGCTGCGGCGGGTGGCAGGATCCAGCCGCGCCGCGCGCTCGCCGCCCCTCGATGCCGCCAGATGTTCAACAAGGTCGGTGGTGAACTGGCGGGTAAGCCAGACGCTGAGCATCTCGGCCTGGAAAGGGGCCGCCATTTCCGGCCGGTCGGCGATGATCGAACGGTCGGCGGCGCCGAACTTGCCCGCGCCATAGACGGCGGTGGTGCGCATCAGATAGCCGACGGCGGCGACCTCGGCCGGGTCGGGCTGTTCGCCCTGCGCCAGCCGGTCAACCACATGTGCAAACAGCCGGACGGAGCGGTTGGCGCGGCTGAGCGACAGCTCGTGCGGGGTGATCCGGCCCGCCTCCTGCAGGGGGACATTGGCTTCGAGCCGCGCAATATCCTCGCGCGTGGGGTTACCATCGAACAGGGCAAAGGTCGCGTCCCAGGCGGTGGCAATCACTCTGTCGGACCGCATCTCGTCAGGCAGGTCATGGGCAAAGGCCACCAGGCTGTAGGTGCGGACGGGGCCGATGGCGCGATAGACCGCGCGACCGACACCCTTCGCATTGATGTCCCACAGCGGGCGGTCAAAGCGCCAGCCTTCGCTTTCCATTCGGCGCAGCAACTGGCGCAGGAACGAAAGCCGCGTCGGATGGGCGGCCCCCATGCGAGCAAGCGTCATCACTTGATCTGGCGAACGGCGGAACCGGGCCAGATCGCCGGTCGGTTGGGGCAACATGCGGTTCATCTTCTTCTCCGGTTCCGTATGGCCCGGGGGCTGGCGCCCCCGGACGAAGACTCAGGCCTTGCGGCCCAGCATCAGGGTGATTCGCAGCGCGTCCCATAGCGATGGCAGCAGGATGATCGATACCGGAACTGCCGTCACGACGATGAAGCTTTGCAGCTTGCCAATGCCGCCCGACCCGGTCGAGATCAGGATTAGCGCCATCACCCCCATGGCAATCCCCCAGAAGGCGCGCAGCGCAACTGAGGGTTCGCCCTCGGACATCGCCGCCGAGATCACATAGCTCATCGAATCGCTGGTGGTGGCCACAAAGATCATGGTCAGGATCAGAAACAGGATCGACAGGATGAACCCGGCCGGCATGGCGCTGGTGATTGCCAGCAGCGCGGCGGGCAGGTTGAAGCCCTCGAACGGTCCGGCAATGACCCCGGGCGAGGCCATTTCGAAGGCGATGCCCGACCCGCCGATAATGGTGAACCAGAAATTGGTGATCAGCGGTGCCGCAATTGACAGCATGAGGACGATCTGGCGGATCGACCGGCCACGGCTGACCCGGGCGATGAAGATCGCCATCAGCGGACCATAGCCCATGAACCAGCCCCAGAAGAACACGGTCCACCAGCCCAGCCAGCCGGGTTCGCCGAACATCCCCGCCTCGCCGCGATACATCGACATCTGGAAGAAGTTCTCAAGATAGACGCCCATGCCGCCGAAGAAGCTGGTCAGCATGGCCGTGGTCGGCCCGAATACCAGAAGGAAGACCAGAAGGCCGAGCGCCAGGATCACGTTCAGCGTGGACAGCATCTGGATACCCTTGGCCAGGCCCGAAATGGCCGACAGCGTATAGACCGCGACCAGCGCCATGATCACCACGGCCTGCGTGGCGAAGGTATCGGGAATGCCGGTCAGGGCATTGATGCCATAAGACATCTGCAGACCAAGGAAACCGATCGGCCCGACCGTGCCCGCAACCACGGCGACGATGCAGGTGGCGTCCGCAATCAGGCCGATGGGACCGTTGATCGCCCGGTCGCCGAACACGGGATAGAGCAGCGTGCGCGGCGCCAGCGGCAGGCCTTTGTCATAGTGGTAATGCATCAGCATGACGCCCGAAAGCGAACCGAGGATCGCCCAGGCCAGAAAGCCCCAATGCAGAAAGCTTTGCGCCATTGCAATATTGGCGCGGGCCTGAAGATCGGCCGGCGCCTCGCCGAACAGCGGCGGGGTGGACAGGAAATGCGCGATCGGCTCCCCTGCGGCCCAGAACACGCCGCCACCAGCCAGCAGCGTGCACATGATCATCGACGCCCAGTTGAAGGTCTTGAACTCGGGCATCGACAGCCCGCCAAGGCGCGTGCGGCCGCCAGGCAGCACGCAAAGGACAAGGCTGATCAAGAATGTGGCCAGCATCAGGATCTGCCAGTAAAGGCCGAAGTACTTGGCCGAAACGGCAAAGCCCCAGTCAACCGCCGCCGAAAGCCCGTCAAGGTCCACAAGCGCGTATAGACAAAACAGCAGGATAAACCCACCCGACAGCGCGAACAGCGGTCTGTTGATCCGCTGCAAGGCGCTGCGGCCTCCCTCCATCGAAATATCTGCCATGTCGTTCCTCCCTGAACGTTGTGTCATGGGGCCGCCGTCAACCGACAGCGCGCCTCGATAGTGTTTGTGGCATCTCAGCGGGACCGAAACTGATCTCAAAAAAGCGATGCCAATTGCCGCCCATCACGCCGTCGATAGCAGCGAGATCCAGCCCTGCCGCCTTGAGCCCCGCGCGGAGGCTGCCGAAATCGCGGTTGTCGTGGAACCATGCGGGCATCGGCGGAAACCCCGGCGCATCGGCACTGCCTTCGCCGTAATCCACCGTCTTGGTCCAACGCCCGGTTCGCATCCATTCGACGATGCTGTCGGGCTGGTCTTGGCACAGATCGGTACCGATCCCAACCTGACGGGGACCGACCAGATCCAGCGCGCGGGCCACCATGTCGCACCAGTCCTGAAGCGTGCAGGCGCTGCCGCCCTTGAGGTGATGCGGATACACCGACAGACCCAGAAACCCGCCGGATTGGCCAAGCGCGCGCAGCAGCGTATCCGACTTGTTGCGCAGCGCCGGGTGCCAGCTGTGCAGATTGGCGTGGCTGATGGTGATCGGCCGCGTCGAATGCTCAATCGCCTCGAGCGTGGAACGTTCGGCCGAATGGCTCATGTCCACGACCATGCCGACGCGGTTCATCTCGGAAACCACGGCGCGGCCCATGCGGGTCAACCCGCTGTCGGTGTCTTCGTAGCAGCCCGAGGCCAGCAGCGACTGATTGTTGTAGGTCAGTTGCATGAACCTCAGGCCTAGCGTGTGCAGCACCTCGACCAGGCCGATGTCGTCCTCGATGCAGGACGGATTTTGCGAGCCGAAGAAGATCGCGGTGCGCCCGGTGTCGCGGGCGCGGCTCACATCGGCGGCTGTCCGCCCCTGAAAGATCAGGTCGGGGAACAGCTCGAACCATCGGTTCCAGCGTTCGATCACCTGCACCGTCTCGCGGAAGGTCTCGTGATAGGTGATGGTGACATGCACCGCATCCACGCCACCGGCGCGCATCTGGCGAAAGATCTTTTCCGACCAGTTGGCGTATTGCAGGCCGTCGATCAGCGGCGTCATTCCGGCGCCCCCGCGGCGACATAGGCGGTCTTCACGCTGGTGTAGAACTCGGCTGCGTAGCGTCCCTGTTCGCGCGAACCAAAGCTGGACGCGCCGCGTCCGCCAAAGGGCACATGGTAATCGGTGCCGGCGGTGGGCAGGTTCACCATGACGCAGCCCGCCCGCATGTTGGCGCGGAAATGACTGGCGCGCGAGAGGCTGCGGGTCATGATCCCGGCGGTCAGGCCGAACTGGCTGTCATTGGCGATGGACAGCGCCTCCGCATAGTTGTCGGCCTTGATCAGGCAGGTAATCGGTGCGAACATTTCCTCGCGGTTGACGGTCATGTCATTGCGGGTTCCGGCCAGCACGGCAGGGGCCATGAAATAGCCCTGGGTCTCGCGTTCCACACGGTCGCCGCCGCACAGCAGCTCTGCGCCCTCGGCGCGGCCCTTTTCGACATATGCGAGGTTCTGGGCAAGCTGGCTTTCGCTGACCACCGGGCCAATCTGGGTGCCGTCTTGCAGCGCGTGGCCGACCTTGAACGCCTTGGCCGCCGCGACCAGCCGCTCCGCGAACTGGTCATGGATCGCGGAATGCACGATCAGCCGGCTGGCTGCGGTGCATTTCTGCCCCGTCCCGCCAAAGGCCGCATTGGCGGCATGAGTGACGGCCAGATCCAGATCACAATCGTCCATGATGAGCATGGGGTTCTTGGACCCCATCTCCATCTGCACCTTGGTCATGTTGGCCACGGCTGCGGCCGCGATGCCGCGCCCGACACCCACCGAGCCGGTAAAGCTGATCGCATCCACCTTGGGGCTTTCGACCAGCTGCTGCCCGACCTCGCGGCCCGAACCCAGCACCAGGTTGAACAAGCCCGGCGGAATATCCTGCCGCGCGATGATTTCGGCCAGCGCCACCGCACTGGCGGGGGTCAGGTTGGCGGGCTTCCAGACCACAGCATTGCCAAAGGCCAGCGCGGGCGCGATCTTCCATGCCGGTGTCGCCACCGGGAAATTCCACGGGCTGACGATCGCTACCACGCCCACCGGCTCGCGCCGCACGTCGATCTCGATGCCGGGGCGCACGCTTTCGGCCAGATCACCCTGATTGCGCAGACATTCCGCCGCGTAATAGGTAAAGAACTGGCCGGCGCGATAGGTTTCGCCCTTGCCCTCGGCCAAGGGCTTGCCTTCCTCGCGCGCGATGATGCGGCCGATTTCCCCGGCGCGGGCCATCAGCTCGGTGCCGATGGCCATCAGCACGTCATGGCGTTTCTGGATGCCGGCCGCCCACCAGACCGGCTGGGCCGCCCGCGCCGCGTCCAGCGCCTGATCCAGCTGCTCGGCGCTGGCCTGGTCATAATGGCCGATCAGGTCCGACAGGTCGGACGGGTTGCGGTTCTCGACCGTCGAGATGCCGGACTGCCAGCGGCCCGCGATATGAAGATGCTGATTCTGGGTCATGGCGCCTCACTTTCCTTTGCATCCGGTTTAGGGTGCGCCTATCAATTCAGGCAATCTTGAAGTTCTGAATGAAATTGCAGGAAAACTGAAATGAAACTCGAGATGCTGCGCGTCTTCCAGACCACCGCCGCGCAGGGGTCGCTGGCCCGTGCGGCCGAGGCCCTCGGCAGAACGCCCTCGGCCGTCTCGATGATGCTCTTGCAACTGGAACAGGAGGTCGGAGGCGCGCTGTTCGAGGCTGGCCGCAAGAGCCGCCTGACACCGCTCGGCCTTCTGGTGCTGGAGGAAAGCCGCCGCGCCAACGAGGCGTTCGAGCGCAGCGTCGGCGCGATCCGCCGCTATGCCACCGCGACCGGCGGGCTGGTGCGGATCGCGGCGGTGCCGTCCGCGACCATCGGTCTGTTGCCCCCGGTGATCCTGCGGTTTCGCCGCGAACGCCCGGATGTGCGGTTGGAAATCAACGATGTGGACAGCGCCTCGGTCCGCCGCCGGATCGAGAATGACGAGGCGGATATCGGCATCGTTTCGGCGGCACCGGAAAACGCCGGCGAAGGAACGCTGATCGAACGCACGCCGCTGGGCATCGTCTGCCGGGTGGGTGGCCCCATCGACCGCGCGGCAAGCGAGGGCCGCAGGGATTGGGCACTGATGGAACTGGAGCCGATGATCGTCAACCCGCTCTGCGGGATGGTGAAGAACCCTGCCGTCGAAGGGCTGGTGCTGCGCTCAGGCCTTGAATCGCGCAATACCACGGCCCTTCTGGCTTTCGTTCATGCCGGGCTGGGCGCCACGATCCTGCCCGAAAGCGCGATGCGTGCAACGGGCGGCGCGCTCTCCTTCTTGCAGCCCGACGACCCTGGCGCCTTTCGGCACCTGTTGAAGATCCGCCAGACCACGCGGCCCGCACCCCCGGTGGTCGAGACGTTCTGGCAAAGCCTTCACGCCCTGTCGCCGGGGGATTGAGCCTCTGTCGCGGCAAGCCCGGCAAACCGCTGGCGGACCCGCTGCACCAGATCGCTGACCAGCCGCGAAGCGGGGCGCAGGGCCGGGGTGAGGATGTCATAGGTGAAGGGCTGAACCGGGCGGATCGGACGGGCCACGACCATGCCGAGAT
>JAYRJH010000001.1:26250-30732 GCA_041906415.1 Sphingomonas sp.
GCCTCCGGCGACCATGGCGCAGATGGCGAAGGACAGTTGCGCCTCGGCGACCACGCGGGGCTTGATGCCATGATCGGCAAAGAAGCGGTCGGTGTCGGACCTTGTGCTGATCTCGCTGCCAAGGGCGATGAAGGGCCGTTGGTGGAAATCCTGCGGTTCCAGCACCGCCTTGTCACAGAGCGCATGGCCGGGCGGCAGCACCGCCAGCATGGGCATTGTTCCCAGCGGTTCGCGCCGGATCGCCGGCAGATCGAAGTCCAGCGCGCTGAAACCCACGTCGAATTGCTGCGAACTGAGGTGCTGCACCACGGCATGCGAACTGCGCACCCGAAGCGAGACGGCGATGCCGGGCCGCTCAGCGGTGAAGTCGGCTATGGCGCCAGGCAGGAACTGCAATCCAAGGGCCGGCATCGCCGCGATCTTCAGGCTGCCGCTGCGGTATTGCCGGATGTCATCGGCCACGCGGGAGATTTCCTGAAGCCCGACGAAGGACCGCCGCACCTCCTCATATAGCGCGTCGGCCTCGGGCGTGGGCGTCAGGCTGCGGCCGATGCGGGCGAACAGCGCAAAGCCGAGTTCGGCCTCAAGATCGGCCAGCAGGCGGCTGACCGAGGGTTGGGTCAGGAACAGCAGATCGGCGGCGGCCGTGACCGAGCCGCTTTCGATGATGGCGCGGAAGGCCTCGATCTGCCGATGGGAAAGCCGCATGTCAGACTCATAGCATTGGCGTATGGATAGCGCGATTCTTCGGATTTTACATATTCGCCCCTGATCTGTCATCCCTGCAGCAAGGGGAGATCGGCCATGTCAGCGCAAGCAGGCACAGCAATCATTGGCGGGGGCATCGTAGGGCTGTGCGTGGCCCTCGGGCTTGCGGCGCGCGGGCATGAGGTGCTGGTGCTGGACGGGCGCGACGGCGACATGCGCGCTTCGCAGGGGAATTTCGGGCTGGTCTGGTTGCAGGGCAAGGGCGCAGGCTATGCGCCCTATGCGCGCTGGTCTTTTCAGGCGGTGCAGGCCTGGCCCGACTTTGCGAAACGCCTGTCAGGGCTGGTCGACGTCGATCTGGCGCTGTGTCAGCAGGGCGGCTACGAGTTCTTCACCGACGCTGCGGAATATGAGGCTTTCGGCCACGACCTGCACCGGCAGGCCAACGCGCTGGACGACCGCTTATCTTTTGAACTCCTGAACCACGCCGATCTTGCGGCGCGCCTGCCCGGCATCGGTCAGCGCGTGGTCGGGGCGAGTTTCTGCCCGCTTGATGGCCATGTGAACCCGCTGCGCCTGCATTTCGCCTTGCGGCAGGCCTGCCTTGCCAGCGGGGTCCGCATCACTGGCGGCGCCAGCGTCGTATCCGTGCGCCCGGCGGGCGCTGGTTTCGCCCTTTTGGACGAGACCGGCCGTCAGACCCGCGCCAGCCGCGTGGTTCTGTGCGCGGGCCTGGGGGCGGCGCATCTTGGCCCGCAGCTGGAGTTCCGGGCGCCGATCCGGGCGCAGCGGGGCGAGCTGATGATCACCGAGCGGGTGGCCGACCGCCTGCCCTTCCTCTCCAGCACGATCCGGCAGGTCGATGAGGGCGGTTTGCAGATCGGCGGCACCAAGGCCGAGACCGACTTCGACACCGAGACGACCACCACGATGGTGGGACTAGCGCAGCACGCCGTCGCGGTCTGGCCCCGGCTGGCCGATCTGCGCGTGCTGCGCTCCTGGGCGGCGCTGCGCGTCATGACGCCGGACGGCTATCCGATCTACCAGCGTTCCGCCGATCATCCGGGCGCCTTCCTTGTCACCTGTCACAGCGGGGTCACGCTGGCACCCCTGCACGCAACACGGCTGGCCGAATGGATCGACGGCGATCCCGCCGCCCCGGATCTGGAGGCTTTCGATGAACGCCGCTTCGCGCTTTCGTGACGCCCCCGGCGCCGCCCCGCGCAGCCTGCGCCTGATGCTGGACGGGGTGCCCGTGCTGGCCCGGCCGGGCGAAAGCGTCGCCGCGGCGCTGCTGGCGCACAGCGGGGGCGCCACGCGCCAGACGCCTGTCACCGGCGCGGGGCGCGCGCCCTATTGCATGATGGGGGTGTGTTTCGACTGCCTTGTCACCATCGACGGGCACCCGAATGTGCAGGCCTGCATGGTGAGCGCGCGCGAGGGCATGGTGATCCAGCGCCAGATCGGCGCGCGCCGGCTGGGGGACCAGCCATGAGCGCCGATCTGGTCATCATCGGCGCCGGTCCAGCCGGGATGGCGGCGGCCCGGGTGGCGGCGGAGGGCGGGTTGTCGGTCACGCTTCTGGACGAACAGGAGCGGGCGGGCGGGCAGATCTACCGCAATGTCGGCGCAGTAGCGGGGCGCGGCTGGCTGGGGGCCGATTACGCGCGCGGCGGCGCTCTGGTGCAGGGCCTCGATCCCGCGCAACCGTCTGGCGCATCGACGCAAGGCGCGGCGTGATCTGGTCGCGCGACGGGCAAAGTCATGTCAGCCCGGCCGCGCATGTCCTGATCGCCACCGGCGCGCAGGAGCGGCCCGTGCCTTTTCCGGGCTGGACCCTGCCGGGGCTGATGCCCGCAGGTGCGGCGCAAATCCTGATGAAACAGTCGGGTATGGTGCCGGATGAGGCCATCCTCTCCGGGGCGGGGCCGCTGCTCTATCTGGTCGCGGCGCAGATGATCGCGGCAGGTGCGCCGCCGGTCGCGCTGGTCGAGACGCCGACGGCGATCACCCATGCCCTGCCGAAACTGCCGCGCGCGCTGTTCGGCCTGCCGACCCTGATCAAGGGCCTTGGTCTGATCGCCCGCATCCGCGCGGCCGGCATCCCGTGGTATCGGGGCGCCGCCGACTTCCGGGCAGAGACGACGGAGGACGGCCGGATCCGCTTTGACTTCACCACCGGAAAGCAGAGCCACAGCCTGACGTGCGGCCTGTTGCTGACCCATCTGGGCGTGATCCCGCAAAGCCACCTGACCCGCTCGATGGGTCTGGCGCATGAATATGACGCGGAGCAAGGCGCCTGGCGGCCGACGCTGGACCCCTGGGGGCAGTCGTCCGAGCCCCATGTGTTCGTTGCAGGCGACGGCGGCGGGATCGGCGGCGCCGAGGCTGCGCGGGCAAAGGGCGCGCTGGCCGCGCTGGCGATCCTGCACCAGGCCGGAAAGCTGGATGCAGCCGGGCGCGACCGGCGGGCCGCTCCGCTCCGCCGCGCTTTGTCGCGCGCGCTTTCCCTGCGGCCGTTCCTCGATGCAGCTTATTCCGTGCCCTCCGCCTTCCTGGCCCCGCCGGACGAGACCATCGTCTGCCGCTGCGAGGAGGTTACCGCCGGTTCCATCCGCAAGGCCGCCTGCACCGGCGCCGAGGGCCTGCGCCTGATGCGCACCAGCCTGCGCACCGGAATGGGCCCCTGTCAGGGCCGGATGTGCGAGACCACCGTCATCGGGCTGATCGCCGAAGCGACCGACCGCCCCGCGTCCACCCTCGGGCCGGGCCGCATCCGCACCCCCGTCAAGCCCGTCACCCTGGCCGAGATTGTAGCCCTCGGTCCCCAGCCAGAGGAAACCACATGACCGAACCCGCGCTCCGTGTCGAAAACATCCGCAAGAGCTTTGGTGGGCATGAGGTGTTGAAGGGCATCTCGATGAGTGCCGCCAAGGGCGATGTCGTGGCGATCCTTGGCGCCTCAGGCTCGGGCAAAAGCACCTTCCTGCGCTGCATCAACCTGCTGGAGACCCCCACCGACGGCAAGGTCTGGCTGAAGGGCGAGGAGATGCGGATGACCAGCCGCCAAGGCGAACGCCGCCCCGCCGACTTGCGCCAGGTCGAACGGATGCGGGCAAGGCTGGCGATGGTGTTTCAGGGCTTCAACCTCTGGTCGCACATGACCGTGATGGAGAACATCACCGAAGGCCCGGTGCATGTGCTTGGCACCCCGCGCCGCGAGGCGCGCGAGAAGGCCGCGGCACTTCTGGCCAAGGTCGGCCTGTCGGACCGCGCCGACTATTACCCCGCGCATCTGTCGGGCGGCCAGCAGCAGCGCGTGGCCATCGCCCGCGCGCTGGCGATGGAACCCGACGTGATGCTGTTCGACGAGCCGACCTCGGCCCTTGACCCCGAACTGGTGGGCGAGGTTCTGGCCGTCATGCGCGCGCTGGCTGACGAGGGGCGCACCATGCTTGTCGTCACGCATGAGATGGCCTTTGCCCGCGATGTCTCATCCCGGACCGTGTTCCTGCATCAGGGACAGATCTGCGAGGAAGGCCCGCCCGACCAGCTTTTCCGCAACCCGCAGACCGACCAATTCCGGGCCTTCCTGTCCCGGATGAACTGATCACCCAGAGGAGGAACCACCATGATCAGAAAGACCCTCATCGCCGCAGCCACCCTTGCGACCCTTGCCACCGGCGCCTTTGCGCAGGACAAGCTGCGCATCGGCGTCGAAGGCGCCTATCCGCCCTTCTCGTTCAAGCAGGCGGACGGCAGCCTTGCGGGCTT
>JAYRJH010000278.1:0-4262 GCA_041906415.1 Sphingomonas sp.
TGATTGATGACACCGAACCAGCGTTGTTCGAATTGGACGCCCTGTAACGAATAGACGCGGGCGGCGTCCGCGTCGATCGCAGCACTCAGGCGGCGTAGTCTCGCGCCCAACGCGGCCCCTCCCGTCGCGGCCACATAATCCTGTCTTCTAGCTTGCTCATCACTCATGCTGCGGATGGTAGGCGCCTACTCAAATTGAAGCAAGTCATGCCGGCAGCGGGTGGAGCGTATCAGCTCCGGTTGCCGCAACCAGTTCGCTAAGCTGGCGCACACGGCGTTCCTTGAGCGCCTTCGCCTTGTCAGCGCCTTGAGTCCCGAATCGAAATCGCGAGGTTTGCGCATCGCAAAGCCGCGAAGCAGTAGAGTCGCCGGGACAGGATGACACCGCCTAGTCCCTGCTCCAATTTATTCGAGAAGGGCGCGGTTATTGCCGGCGCGGGGCAGATTCCCGGCACGACGATCGGTAATGGTCACGCGATCGCATGAAACGCAATATGGTTTGATGTTGACTGGCTCCGAAGATCAATGTTTCGCGTCGGTCGACATATCGGCGCACTTCGTGAACTCAACCTCGACGACATCATGCGCCTTCACAACGATTTTTCCGCGCGCGGAACATCTCGCTTGCAGATCGATCGCCACTCCTTTCTCGCCGTGATTGATGGCGATGAAATATTTCGTCCCGGCCCGCTCGCGTTCGACGAGCTCAACATCCGATGGAACATCGCCCCACGGAACGGCGATGCCGGCCTCGCGGATCATCCAGTCGGTCAACGCCGATTGTCCGCGCTCATCAAGCAATGGCCCAAGATAGGCGATCCAGCCGCGTCCCGCCTGGTGACGCAAAAGCGCCGGCTTTTCCGCAAGCCAGCCAATGCCGACGCCATAACGCGCCAGTACATCCGTGCCCGCTCCCGGCTCACTCAGCGCCTCCGCCCAGATTCGCGCGTTCCCGGTCAGCGCGGCGCCATTCACGCCGATACCCTCGTCCAGCACATAATAATTCTCGACGCGTCCGCCGAGCAGCGCGGCCAACGGCCCCGGCTGGCGCTGCGGCCACAGCGCATTGTCGCCATCCTTCATTCCCGATCGCGGACCAAGCAACAGGTGGCCGCCGTTACGCACATAAGCCTCAAGCCGCGCGCCGGTCCGGGAATCGAGGATGTTGAGCGACGGCGCCAGCACCAACGCATAGCCCGACAGGTCGGCCGACGGCGAAACGACGTCGACCGGAACGTGCCGCGCCGCGAACGGCCTGTACCAGTCCTTCAGCACCTGGACGGGATCATAGTCCTTCGCGTGACGCTGATGCTCGATCGCCCAGCGGCTTTCCTGCGAATAGATCAGCGCCACGCGCGCCGGGACGGCGATCGTGCCCGCAAGAGCGGGCGCGGCACGTTCAAGCTCCTCAGCCGTCTTCGCGATTTCCGAAAGGACGGGCATGGCGTCGCCGCCCGGGCCGACGAGCGTGCCGTGATACTGCTCCTGCCCGCCCGGCGCGCTGCGCCATTGCCAGTAGAGGATCGCCCGCGCGCCATGCGCCACTGCCTGCCACGCGAGCTCGCGCGTCTGTCCCGGATCGAGCGAGCGGTTGACAGTCCCCCAATCGACGTTGCCGGGCTGGGTTTCCATCACCCAGAAGTCCCGGCCGAGATAGCCACGCACGACCGCGTGATGCAGCGCCAGTGACGGCCAGTCGGGGCGGCCGTTCGGTACATATTCGTCCCACGCGGCGAGATCGAGGTCGCGATGGACTCGATATTGATCGAAATTGTCGTTCCACGCGGTCGAATTGATCGTCATGAACTGGCGCGGATCGGCATGGGCGCGGATCGCCCGGGCTTGTTCATCGACATATTCCGCCCACAGATCGCTGGCGAAACGATGGAAATCCAGGAGCAGCGCGGGATTCTGCGGCCCGGAGGCCTTCAGCGGCACCTGATCGAAGCGATCGTAATGCTGGCTCCAATATTGCGTCGACCAGCGCCGGTTGAGTTCGCCGATCGTGCCGTAGCGCGCGGCAAGCCATTGTGTCCAACGCCGTTTCGCTTCTGCATCGAACGACGGCACGCCGATCTCATTGTCGATCTGCCAGCCGACGACATTCGGGTTGCGGCCATAACGGCGCGCGAGTTCCGTCGCGATACGCGCGGCATAACGCCGATATGTCGCGCTGGCGAACGAGAATTGCCGGCGCTCGCCATGCCCTTCGACCGAGCCGTCCTCGTTTACGCGCAGCACCTCCGGATGCGCCTCCGTCAACCAGACCGGCGGCGCGGCGGTGGGGGTGCCGATCACAACACGAAGGCCATGCCGCGCCGCCAGGGCGATCGCATGATCGAGCCAGTCGAAATCGAATCGCCCGTCCACCGGCTCCATCCTGGCCCAGGCGAACTCCCCGATCCGCACCACTGACAGGTGCGCGCGCTCCATCGCGGCGAGATCCGCGTCCCATTGCCGCTCGGGCCATTGCTCGGGATACCAGGATGCGCCCAGCGCCAGCGGCTTCGCCCCGAACGGCTGCGGCAATGGTGATTGCGCCGCGACTGGCGCGCCAAGCAACGCTGCCGCGAGGATCGCGCGACGCAGCCCGCGCGCGATCATTTCACGGCGTCGGGCGCCGGGCGCTCGCCGGTGATGCTCCAGTTCCGCAGCGCGTTCCATGCCGCATGGGTCTGCTCAGGGGTGAAGCCGCAATGCGTATAGGCCTCGACACCGCCCACCGGCAGCGGCGCGCGCAGCGGCGGCACGCCATAAGCGGCGAGATAGCGCGTCCGTCCCGCGTTGCGCACCTTGGCCTCGAACGCCTTCTCCTGCGCATAGGGCACCAGTGAATCGATCGTATTGTGCATCGTCACCAGCGGAGCGGAAATGCGCCCGGTCGCCTCGTACCACCGCGTCAGATAGGCGAGCGCGCGCGGCGAGGCAGCCACGCGCTGGATGCCGGCATTGAGTCTTGCGGCTTCCTCGCTCGTCATCGTGTCGCTCGCATAAAGCTTGCCGACATTCCCATAGGGCACACCGCCCGCCGTCGCGGCCAGATCGCCGGCCCCCAGCCCCACCGTAACCAGCGGAAAGGCGAGTGAACCGGGATCGACCTCGAAGCCGCCGATCGCGCCGACCTGCCGGGCGATGCGCGCTTCCCGGCCCTGCGGATTCTTCCCAGCCGCTGCATATAAAGCGAGCACCGGCGTGGCGATGCGGACAAGCTGGTTCCAGCCATAAGCGACGGGATCGGCCTTGTCGCCCGCGGGCGGCAACGGGGACAGCGCCGAACGACGGATATCCTGCGTCCCCGGCAGCGCATAAGGTGTACCGGCGGTCAGGAAATTATAGGCGCCGCGCATGTCGTAAAGCTGCCCGAGCAACGATTTCCAGCTATCCACCACACCGCAGCGTGCGAGGCCGCCAGCGAACGCACGCGGATATTTTTCCAGCAACGCGACGACGATGCCCCCACCCATCGAATCGCCACCGGCGTAAACGCGCCTTGCTCCCATGCGAACCAGCAGGTCCCGCAATCTCTTGGTGTTGACGGTGCCGGTCTCGACGCCCAGCCCATCCTTGTCATAGGCGCTGTGGCCGGCGGCCAGCCCGTCCTGATAAGCGAAGCGCATCATCCCGCCGCCGGGACCGGAGGTTATCGGGTCCGCGCTCACCGCCACCGGGGTGCCGGGAGTCGAATAGCCGTGCGCGAACACCAAGGCGTCGCCGTTCCAGCCCTTCGGGAAGGACAGCGCGAAAGATGCCCCGCCAAGCTTTCCGTCGATCGTGACGCCGCCATCGGGCGCGGGACGGGTGGAAACGTCGCGCGCGCCGGATGCGCGCGCCTTCATCGCCAATGCCTCGGCGGAAATCGCGGTGGGCTCTTTCGTGCGCGCGTGACTGGCGGCAGACGAAAACGGCATCAACGGGACGAGCGCCGCCAATGCCAACCCCGTTATCATCCGCATCGCCTCTCTCCCTCCTGATCGTTTCGGGCGCGACCTTGCTCCATTAGCGCCAGCGTCACCCCGTTGGTCCAGCCGAAGCCGGTGACCGGCGCATATTCGCCGCCGCCGCCGCCGCGGCATGTCTCCACGTCATATTTCTCGAACAGCAGCCCGGTTTCGCGATAGGTCGTCTCGACCATGGCGACCCAGCGATCGGCAATGTCCGTCGCCAGCGCGTCGCAGCCATAAGCGCGCAGCCCCTCCACCGCGATCCATTGCAGCGGCGCCCAGCCGTTCGGCGCATCCCATTGCTGCCCTGAATGGACCGCCG
>JAYRJH010000279.1:0-4250 GCA_041906415.1 Sphingomonas sp.
CGGCGGAGACCGTTTCATCCGCATGAACATGAGGGCGATCATTGGACGAGGTCGAACGCGCGCTGGCAAGCATGTTGCCCCGTTTGCGCCGCTTCGCGCACGGGCTTGCCCGCGACCGCGCGGACGCGGACGACCTGACGCAGGCCGCCGCCGAACGCATCCTGAAATCGCGCGCGCAATGGCGCCCCGGCACCAGCTTCGACGCCTGGGCATATCGTATCCTGCGCAACCTGTGGATCGACACCACCCGCAGCCGCCGGCGCCGGGACGCCGTGCTGGCGCCGGAGGAACAGGGGCTGTCGGTCGGTACGGATGGGGACACGGAGGCGAATGTCGAGCTTGGCTATCTGATGCGCGCGATGGGCAGGCTGCCCGAGGAACAGCGCGAGGCGGTGGCGCTGGTGATGATCGAGGGGCTGGCCTATGCGGAAGCCGCCGAGGTGCTGGATATTCCGATCGGCACGCTGACCAGCCGCCTCGTGCGCGGCCGGCAGGCGCTGATGGCGATGCTGGAGGAGTGAGCGATGGCTGAGCCGATCGACGAAGCGACGATCGTCGCCTGGGTGGATGGAGAGCTGGACGGCGACGCCTCCGCCCGCGTCACCGCCGCCGTGGAGCAGGATCCGGCGCTCGCGGCGCTGGCTGAGCGGCATCGCAGGGTGAAGGCGCGCTTCGCCGCCGCGTTCGGCCCGATCGCCGATGAGCCGGTGGAAACGCCCGCGCCTGTCGCGGCGACGATCCATTCGCTCGACGCCGCGCGGCGGAAGCGCGCCGCCATGGCTCCCCGCCGCGCGATCCGTTCGGGCTGGGCGATGTCGGGAGCAATCGCGGCCAGCCTGGTCGTGGGCGTGTTCGC
Source organism: Sphingomonas sp. (assembly GCA_041906415.1). Classification (GTDB taxonomy): domain Bacteria; phylum Pseudomonadota; class Alphaproteobacteria; order Sphingomonadales; family Sphingomonadaceae; genus Sphingomonas. The sequence goes on from JAYRJH010000279.1 coordinate 857, forward strand.
CGGGCGCAATATCGCCGTCCCGGCGGGCATCGCCGACAGTTCGCGCGCCCTGGCCCTGTCGCGGCCGATCGCGAGCGCGCTTGACCGTCAATTGTCGGGCCAGGCGGGCGCGGTGCGAATCGCACTTTCCTTCCGCGACCGCGAAGGCGATCTCTGCCGCAGCTTCACCGCTACGCATCTCTCCGGCGTCGCCTGTCGCGCGGACGACGGCTGGCGATTGCGCTACGGCGCGCCCGCGACGGCGCAGGGCGGCGATTACCGGATGGCCGGAAGCGACGGCGGCCAGATGCGCTTCGTGCAGTCCATCATCGAAGGCGAGCCGCTGGATCAGGCGGGAGAAGCTGCGGCGCGCGCGAAGCAATGGACGCGATGAGCATCCTCTGAGCGGAAAACGATAGCTGGCCCGATCGAAAATCGGGTCCGTATTCCTGTCCTTTTCATGCCTTCCGACATTCACTGCCCGCCCGAGCATTGAAGGCGTGTTCCCAGCTTGACCCGATGCCGCCTACGGTATCTAATCGAATTACCGGTATGGCTCGGGAGCGCCTGCCGGGTTCTTGGCATGACGGGGAGAAACGTCAGCCGAACTGAGGGGATGTCACATGGCCGGGACAAGGTTTCTGCGCGCAAGCGCACTGTCGGCAATCGTCTGTTGCATGGCTTCACCGGCGGGAGCGCAAAGCGCGCCGCAGGAGGAAGCCGTCCAAAAGGATATCGTCGTCACAGGCTCGATCATTCGCGGCACGCGCGAGGATGCGGCGCTGCCGGTGAACGTGATCGGATCGGAGGAATTGCAGAAACAGGGCTCTCCCTCCGCCGTCGAGTTGCTCAAGGCGCTGCCGACGTCGAGCGGCGTGCTGGGCGACGCCAACCAGTTCGACAGCAGGGCGCAAGGATCGGAAGGCATCGCCACGGCCAACCTGCGCGGCCTGTCGCCGCAGCGCACGCTGGTGCTGCTCAACAGCAAGCGGCTGGTCACTTCGGGCAACGGGGTGCCGGCGGTAGACCTCAACCTGCTGCCTTCCGCGGCATTGGGCCGGATCGAGGTGCTGAAGGACGGCGCCGCCGCCACCTATGGCTCGGATGCGATCGCCGGCGTCATCAACTTCATCACGCGCACCGATCAGGAAAGTTTCCGCGCATCGGGCAGCTACAAATTCGTCAGGGACACCGACGGGGATATCGACGCCTCGCTCAGCTACGGTCATCTCGGCAACGGTTTCCGGATGCTGGCCGCCGTCGGATACAACAAGCGCGGGCAATTGCTGGCCCGGGATCGCGATTTCGCCGTCCGCCCCTATCTCGACAACCCGCAGGGCGGCTGGAGCGGCGGCGGCAATCCGGCCAACTTCCTCCTCGTCGGCCCGTCGGCCACGCCGGGGCTGGTGACGCCTTATTCCGGGGTGCAGCCGGATTCGAGCTGCGCGGCGCTCGGCGGCTATATCGGCAAGGGCAACAACCGCTGCTACACGCAATATACCGGATTCGACACGCTGATCGACCTCGAGCGGCGGATCACCGCCTTCGCCGATGTGGAAGTGGATCTGGGCGCGAGCCACAAGTTCGAGGTGACGGCGCTCTACGGCCGCACCACGGTGCCGCATTACCTCACCTCTCCTTCCTATATCCTGACGCAGCTTCCCTCCGTCGCCTCGATGGGCGGATCGGCCTATAACACCGGCCTTGGCGTGGGCTTCTACGTGCCGGCGAGCAACCCCGGCTTCGTCGCCTACAAGGCGGCCAACCCCGGCGCCTTCGCCGGCGTGGCGGGCGGCGCCACGGGCGCGATCTTCCCGCTGCTGCTCTACCGGCCCTATATGGCGGGCGGGAATCCCTCCACATTGGGCGACGAGGATGCGCCCGGCTCCGCCTATGGCGCGCGCAAGTCCGAATCCCTGCGCTTCACCGCCGAGCTGAGCGGCAAGGTGACGTCGGGCATCAACTACAGCGTATCGGCCACCTTCCACGAATACAGCCGCTATATCGACGGGTTCGATTCCTTCGGGGACCGCGTGCAGCTCGCGCTGCGCGGGTTCGGCGGTCCGAATTGCAGCATCGCGGCGAACGCGCCGGGGCAGAACGGGTGCCTGTGGCTCAATCCGTTCGGCAATGCCGTCACAGCCGGGGTGGTGAACGGCACGGTCAACCCGCAGGGCAATTCAGCGCTGGCCAACAGCAAGGAACTGACCGACTGGTTCTTCGTCCGCTCCTCCTCCTGGGTGGATTCGCGGCTGCTGGCGATCGAGGCGAACGTCAGCGGGTCGACCGGGATCAACCTGCCGGGCGGCGAGGTCCAGTTCGGCGTCGGCGGCCAGTATCGCTACAGCTGGTTCGACACGGTCTACGCCAACAACAACAATCTGGCCTCCAACCCGTGCCGTGACACGCCCATCACGGGCAATATGAACCCGGCGACATGCTCCCCGACAATCGGCGCGACGCCCAGCCCGGCGAACGGCGCTCTGGCGTTCCTGGGCACCAACACCAACAGCTATCTGCGGGGCGGGGTGAAGGCGATCTTCGCCGAATTGCAACTGCCGGTCTTCGACACCCTCAACGTGCAGGCGGCCATCCGCTATGAGGATTACGGCGGGCTCGTCGGCTCGACGGTCGATCCGCAGGTCCGCGCCCGCTGGCAGGTGACGCCGTGGCTGGCGGTGCGCGGCGGCTATGGCACCACGTTCCGCGGGCCGACGCTCGCCAACCTCACCAACGGCTATGTCACCTCGCTCCAGCTCATCGGATCGTCGTTCAAGCCGGTGGATGTCTACGGCAACCCGGCGCTCAAGCCGGAGAATTCGGAGAACTGGTCGGGCGGCGTGCTGCTGAAGTTCGGCGGGCTGAGCGCAAGCCTCGATTATTTCCAGTACAACCTGAAGAACGTCATCGTCTCCGACCCGCTGACCGCGATGGTCGAAACGCTGTTCCCGACCGGCAAGCCCAATACCTGCGCGGCCAATCCGGGGCTGACCGGGCGGTTCACCTTCGCCAGCGGCGCATGCGGCCCGACCACCGGCATTGCCGATATCTCGCGCGTCCACACCGAGTTGCAGAACGGCGCCACCCTGATGACCAACGGGCTGGACCTCAGCATCAACTACCGGCCGGACCAGTTCTTCGGCTCCGACATCCGCTTCGGGATCGGCGCGGACGTGTCACGGATGCTCCACGACAAGATCAGCGACATCTATGTCGCGGGCGCGCTGGTCTCTCCGGCTTATGACGGCGTGGGGCTGCTCAATTATCAGCAGACGCTTTATCCCGTGCCGAAGTGGAAGGGGCAGGCCTATCTCGATCTCGGCGCGGGCCGCGTCGATGCGCGGGTGACGGTGAACTATACCGGCGGCCTGCACGACCAGCGCTTCGACAATCGCAGCGGGCCTTTCGCGCCGGA
>JAYRJH010000280.1:0-4246 GCA_041906415.1 Sphingomonas sp.
AGCGCGTTCGACACCCAATGGTCGCCCGGCTGGGCGACGGTGAAACTCAGTTCGCGCGCGCCCACCCTGGCGGTGAGGAAGGTGCCGCTGGCGAGCCGCATCGTCTCGATCGGGTGGACGTCGGCCGCCTTGTCCAGCCCGAAGGTGACGATCCGCGCGGCGTGAGGCGCGGCGGCGGCGATCAGCCGGTCGCGATGCGGGCTGTCGTGCGGCACGATCGCCACGCCCTCCGGCTCCAGCCCGCGGAAGATCTCGCCCTTCGCGTCGGCGATCGCGCTTTCGTTCGGAAAGAACTCGGTATGCGCGGGCGCGATCGCGGTGACGATGGCGATGTGCGGGCGCACGAGCGTGGTGAGGTGCGCCAGCTCGCCCGCGTGGTTCATCCCCATCTCGAACACGCCGAAGCGCGTGTCGCGCGGCATCCGCGCGAGGCTGAGCGGCACGCCGGTATGGTTGTTGTAGCTCTTGACCGAGCGGTGCACCGCCCCGCGCGCGCCGCGATCGAGGGCGGCGAACAGCGCCTCCTTGGTGGAGGTCTTGCCGACCGATCCGGTGACGCCGATCACCTTGCCCGCCATGCGCGCGCGCGCCGCGCGGCCGATGTCCTCCAGCGCGGCGAACGTGTCGCCCACGCGCACATGCGGATGCGCGGTCGCTTCGGAAACCAGGGCGCCCGCGGCCCCTTGCGCGAACGCGCCGTCGAGGAAGCGATGGCCATCCGTCTCCGCGCCCTTCATCGCCACGAACAGGTCGCCCGCGCCGATCTCCCGGCTGTCGAAGGCGACGCCGTTCGCCGCGAAGTCGGCGGACGCATCGCCCCCGGTTGCGGCGGCGATCTCGGCGGAGGTCCAGAGGCTCATCCCGGGCCTATAGCAAGCGCGGGGCCGCGCGTCAGCGCAGCCCGCTCACCGCATCGCCGGTGACGAGATCGTAGCGCAGCCCCAGCTTGCGGCGCTCGCGCGGGCGTTTCTCCCCGTCCGCCGGAGTGAACGGACGGGCGGGGATGTTGATCTTCCTCTTCACGCTACCTCCCTTGCGACAGTGACGTCATCGAACGGCAGGACGAGATCGCGCACGATCTGCCCCTGCTCATGCCCCTTGCCGGCGATCAGCACGATATCGTCGGCGCCGGCCATGCGGATGGCTTCCGCGATCGCCGCGCGGCGGTCTCCTATCTCCAGCGCGCCCGGCGCGCCCTTCAGTATCTCGGCGCGGATCGCCGCCGGCTCCTCGGTGCGCGGATTGTCGTCGGTGACGATCGCCACGTCGGCCTGCGCGGCGGCGATCTGCCCCATCGGCTCGCGCTTGCCGTGATCGCGGTCCCCGCCCGCGCCGAACACGAGGATCAGCCGCCCGGAAACATGCGGACGCAGCGCCGCGATCGCCGCCTCCAGCGCATCGGCCGTATGCGCGTAATCGACATAGACCGGCGCGCCGGAAGGCGCGATCACCGCGCGCTCCAGCCGCCCGCGCACGGGCTGCAGCCGCGCGAGATCAGCGATGGTCCTCGCCACGTCGCCGCCGGTCGCGATCACCAGCCCCGCCGCGATCAGCGCGTTCGCCGCCTGATAGGCCCCGATCAGCGGCAGCGTCACCTTGTGCTCGCGCCCTTCGGCCGCGATCACCAGCCCCTGCCCCAGCAGGGTCGGATCGCGCGATACGAGGCGCAGGGTATCGCCATGCTCGCCCACGGTGATGAGCTTGTTGCGCCGCGCGCGGGCGAGGTCGATCACCCGCTCGGACTGCGGATCGTCCACCCACACCACCACCGTGCCGTCATCGGCCAGCACCTCGGAGAACAGGCGCAGCTTGGCGGTGAAATAGGCCGCCATGTCGCCGTGATAATCCAGATGGTCGCGGCCCAGGTTGGTGAAGGCCGCCGCCGTCACCGGCACGCCTTCGGTGCGATACTGGCTGAGGCCGTGGCTGGAGGCCTCGAAGGCGAGGTGCGTAACGCCCTCGCGCGCCAGCCCGCCGACATTGGAGAGGAACGTCACCACGTCCGGCGTGGTCAGCCCGGTCGTCACGCGATCGCCGGCGGTGGAGACGCCGAGCGTGCCGATCGAGGCGGCGTGATGCCCCGCCATCCGCCAGAGCTGGCGCGTCATCTCCACCGTGGAGGTCTTGCCGTTGGTGCCGGTGACGGCCACCGCGGTTTCGGGAAAGGGCGCGAAGAATTGCGCGGCCAGCGCGGCGAAGGTGGCGCGCGGGGCGTCGCTGGCGATATGCGCCGCGCCCTCCACCCGCGCTTGTGGACGCGCAACCACCGCGATCGCGCCGGCGGCGATGGCGGCGGGGATGAAATCCTCGCCGTTCACCTTCTGCCCCTCGAACGCGCCGAAGATCGTGCCGGGCGCGACCTTGCGGTGATCGATCGCGAAGCCGGTCACCTGCGCCGCCTCGCTCCCTCCCGTGAGCTGGCCCAGCTTCATTCGGCGCCCCCCTTGTCGTCCGCCTTGCCCGGCGCCTTCCACAGCAGCGGATTGAGGTCGCTAAGGTCGATGTCGCGATGATCGTCGGGGATCACGCCCAGCAGCGCGCCGGTGCGGCTCACCACGCGGCTCACCACGGGGGCGACCGTGTAGGCGGCGGTCGTCTGGAAGGAATTGGCCTGCACGCGCTTGGGCGAATCCATCATCGCGATCACCACATAGCGCGGCGCGTCCATCGGGAAGGCGGCCGCGAAGGTGGAGACGTTGGCGTTCTTGGCATAGCCGCCGCGCTGCGCCACCTCCGCCGTGCCCGTCTTGCCGCCGATGCGATAGCCGGGCGCGTCGCCCCTGCGCCCGGTGCCGTCGAGCACGACGAGGCGAAGCAATTGCCGCATCCGGTCGCTGGTCGATTGCTGGAGCACGCGGCGCCCCTTCGGCTCCGTGCCGGCGGGCACCTTCAGCAATGTCGCCGGATGCCAGATCCCGCCGTTGACCATCGCGGCATAGGCGCTCGCGAGGTGCAGCGGCGTCACCGCGATGCCGTGGCCGTAGGCGGTGGTCATCACCGTGGTCCGCGCCCAATAGGTCGGCCAGAGCGGCCGCGCCTTTTCCACCAGCTCCACGTCGGGCCGGCGGGCGAAGCCCAGCTTGCGGAACATGTCCTGCATCCGTTCCGCGCCCACCAGATCGGCGATGCGCGCGGTGGCGATGTTCGAGGAATAGATCAGGGTTTCCGGTATGTTGAGCCAGCGCTTCTGCTCATGCCCGCGATCGTCGTGGATCGTGAACCGGCCGACCTTCAGCGGCACTGTGGCGTCGAAGCGGCGGCTCATGTCGGTCACGACGCCATAGTCGATCGCCGCCGCCATCGCGATCGGCTTGAAGGTCGAGCCAAGCTCGTAGACCGACTGGGTGACGTTGTTGCGCAGCTCCTCCGTGCCGGCCATGCCGACGCGGTTGGGGTTGAAATAGGGCAGCGACACCATGGCGATCACCTCGCCGGTGCGCGCATCCATCACGATGCCGGCCGCGCCCTTGGCCTGCATGTCCCCCATCGCGCGGCCCAGCTCGCTTTCCATCGCCGCCTGCACGCGGCTGTCGATCGAAAGGGAAACCGGCGTGCCGCTCTGCGCGGGGTCGGTAAGCCGGGCGTTGAGCGCGCGCTCCATCCCGCTCATCGCCTTGCCCTCGGTGGAAAGGAAGCCCAGCGCATGGGCGGCGAGCGTGGATTGCGGATAGAGCCGCTGCGTCTGCCGCTCGAACACGATGCCCGGCTCGCCGATCGCGTTCACCGCCTCCACCAGCGCCGGGCTGGCGCGGCGGTTGAGATAGGTGAAGGGCACCTTCTTCACGATCTGGGCATAAAACCATTGCTGGTTGCCGATATCCGGCATCAGATCGGCCAGCTTCTGCGCGATCACGCTCCGGTCGCCCAGCAGGCGATCGGGATGGACTCCGATCGCCCAGGCGTCGATCGTGCGTGCCAGCGGCTCGCCGTTGCGGTCCACGATGTCGCCGCGCGGCACCATGCCCTGGATCGTGGTGCGTTCCGGCTTGCCCTCGATCGCCAGCCAGGCGAGCCTTCCGATCACCAGGGTCACCGCCGCCACGAACAGCAGCATCAGCATCATCAGACGCGTATGCTGGGTCGCGAGCAGTGCGTGCCGCCGCTCGCTGGCCTTTACCGATCGGGCAGGGCGCGCGACCAGCGTGGTCAACGCAACCGCCGTGCCTCGGCGCGCGCGCCGCTCATCAGATCGCCGAGCGTGGTGTCGCTGAGCAGGGATTTGTCGAGCATCGCCACCGCCTTCGCC
>JAYRJH010000281.1:0-4254 GCA_041906415.1 Sphingomonas sp.
CGCGATCGGGCTGATGATGCCGCGTGCAGAGATCGCCGCCTCCCCCGCGCCGGTCGCCGCCTTCCTCGGCCGCAGCTTCGGGGAATGGACCGGCGAGGTGGTGGCGCTGTTCGCCGCGGTCAGCGCGTTCGGCGCGCTCAACGGCTTCATCCTGCTGCAGGGCGAGATGCCATGGGCGATGGCGCGCGGCGGCGTCTTCCCCGCATGGTTCGGCAAGGAAACGGCCGCGGGCACGCCGGCGCGCGCACACCTTGTCTCCGGCCTGCTGGTGACGGCGGTGATGGCGCTCAACTATACCGGCAAGACGGGGAAATTGTTCGAGGACGTCGCCTCGATCAGCCTGTCCGCCGGGATGCTCGCCTATCTGGTCAGCGCGCTCGCGGCATTGAAGCTGCTGCGCGGGGACTGGCCCGTGCGGATCGGCGCGGCGATCGCCGCCGTGTTCGTCCTGTGGATGACCTGGGGCCTCGGCCTGAAGGCGGATCTGTGGGGGCTTGGGCTGCTCGCGCTCGGCCTGCCGGTCTATTGGTGGGTGCGGCGGGGATAGGGCTCGGACGGCCCCAGCCGCCGCGCCACCAGCGCGAGGCCCGCCGCCACGACCGCCGCCAGCGCGAGGCTGAGCGAGCCGATCCGCGGATAGAGCAAGGCCCCGCTCACCGCGCCCGCCAGCAGCCCGAGCCATAGCCGGAGATAGGCGAGCCACTCGCCCGCTCCGTCTCCCATCAGCGCAGCGGCGATGCGCTGGCCGAGCTTCACCAGCGTGCCGGTCATATAGGTGACGCCGACCGAAACCTCCCCGCCGCGCAGGAAGACGTTGTTGGTCGTCCCCATCGCCGCCGCCATGGCGATCGCGGTCCAGTTGCCGGAGACGAAGCGTTCGAGCACCGCCGCCACGCCCAGCAACGCGGCGGTGAGCGACAGCACCGCCGTCTTGCGCGCCGCCCCGCTCGCCGCCGCGACCAGCGCTCCACCGATCACGCCGATGAGGAAGGCCGCGATCAGCGCCGCCGCCATCGCGGCCACCGCCGATCCTCCGGCCATTCCCACCGCCATGCGCGTGGTGTTGCCGCTCATGAAGGAGACGAACAGGCCGCCCATCTTCACGAAGCCGATCGCATCGACATAGCCGGCCAGCGCGGCCAGCGCGGCGGCGAGCGATTGGCGGCGCCGGTCGTAGCGGATCATGATGCGGGGCCGATCGTCTGCATGTCCACTTCCGTCATGCCGGGCTCGACCCGGCATCCAGGGCCACAAAGACCATCGCCCGCAACTCTGGATGCCGGGTCGAACCCGGCATGACGATAGTCTCAGATCGGCAGGAAGCGTCCCACCAGCGAGCGATCGCGCAATATCTCATGCGCCGCATTATGCCCCGGCGCGCCGGTGACGCCACCCCCCGGATGCGTGCCGGAGCCGCACATGTAGAGGCCCTTCACCGGCGAGCGGTAGTCGCCGTGCCCCAGCACCGGCCGCGCGGCCCAGAGCTGGTCGAGGCCCATCGTCCCGTGGAAGATGTCGCCGCCGACCAGCCCGAACTTGCGCTCCAGATCGAGCGGCGAGTGGATCTGCCGCGCGATCACGCTCGCCTTGAAATTGGGGGCATGGTCGTTGACCGTCTCGATGATGAGGTCCGCCGCCTCCTCCCGCGCATCGTCCCACGAGCGGCCGGAGAGCGTCGGCGAGAATTGCTGGCAGAACAGGCTCGCGACATGCTGGCCGGGCGGCGCGAGGCTGTCGTCCACGGTGGAGGGGATCTTCATCTCCACGATCGGCTTCCTCGACCAGCCGAACGCGCGGGCATCGTCATAGGCGTGGTCCATATAGTCCATGCCCGGCGCGATGATGATGCCCGCCGTATGGTGCTCGGCCCTGTCCTTCCCCGGCAGCACGGAGAAATCGGGAAGCTCGGAGAGCGCGACGTTCATGCGGAACGTGCCGGAGCCGGTCTTGTAATTGTCCATCCGCCGCCGGAAGTCGGCCGGCAGGTCGCCCGGATCGACCATCCGGCGATAGAGCAGGGCCGGGCCGACATTGGCCGCGACGATCTTCGCCGCGATCTCCTCCCCGCTCTCCAGCCGCACGCCGGCCGCCTTGCCGCCGTCCGTCAGCACGCGATCGACCGGGCTTTCGAGGCTGATCTCCACCCCCGCGCCCTCGCACGCGCGCGCCATCGCCTGCGTGATCGCGCCCATGCCGCCCACCGCATGGCCCCATGCGCCGAGCTTGCCGTTCACCTCGCCGAAGACGTGGTGGAGCAGCACATAGGCCGATCCCGGCGTCGAGACGCCCGCGAAATTGCCCACCACCGCGTCGAAGGCGAAGGCGGTCTTGACGCGATCGTCCTCATACCAGCCGTCGAGGAAATCGCGCGCCGATCTGGTGAACACGTCGAGCAGGTCGCGCTGCGCCTCGATCCCCATCTTCGCCAGCGGCCAGCCCTGCGCCGCGCCGGAGAGGAGCGCACGCAAGCCGCCGCCGGCATTGGGCGGCACCTTCAGCGCCAGATCGCGCAGCACCTGCGCCACCTTCTCCAGCGCGGCGTCGTAGCGGGGATAGGTCTCCGCGTCGCGCGTGTTGAAGCGGGCGAATTCCGCCTGCGTCCGCTGCGTGCCGCCGCCGAGCTTGAGATAGTCGTTCCCGAACGGGAAGAAATTCGAGATCGTCCGCTCGATCACGCGATAGCCGTGGTCGTGCAGCTTCATGTCCGCGATCACCTTCGGGCGGAGCAGGCTGACGGTGTAGCTGGCGGTGGAGTTGCGGAAGCCGGGGTGGAATTCCTCCGTCACCGCCGCGCCGCCCACGACATGCCGCCGTTCCAGCACGCGCACCTTCAGCCCGGCGCGGGCGAGGTAGAAGGCGCAGACGAGGCCGTTATGCCCGCCGCCGATGATGATCGCGTCGTATCTTTTCGTCATGTCTTCCCCGAACCCTGTCCCTCAAACCCCGCGCGGCCGCCGCGACCAGCCGGGCGCGGGCGCGCGGTGGAGGCGCGCTTCCGGTATCCGCTCCCTGATCTTCGCCGCGAAGCTGCGCAGGCACACCTCGCTCGCGCCGATCGGGCCGGCCGTGTAGCTGCGCGAGGCCATGCCCTGCTGCACGCGCTCGATCAGCCAGGTGTCCTCGGCATTGACGATGCGGTTGATCCGCCAGTTGGCATAGCGCGCCAGCTTCATCCCGCGCCGGTCATCGGGCAGCGCGAAGCACATCTCGCGCAGCACGCAGGCCGTGGGCGACACCGGCAGCCATTGCATGAAATCGATCTGGTCGGCGTAGATGTCGAACGCCATGTTCGGCCAGAGCTTGTAATAGAGCCACCGCCGCTGGTTCGCTTCCGGCAGGTGATCCACGTGCGGCAGGTGCTTCTGGTAGAAGCGCTCCCACATGTTGTCGGACGGGCGATCGACCAGTTCGCCGCTCATCCTGTCCACCCAGCCCGCCGCTTGAATCGCATAGCTCTTGCCGAACAGCCGCGTCAGCCCGTCATGCGCGACCGGGATGTGGAGATTGTCCGAATAATTGTCGCCGACGTTCTTCCAGTTCACCGCGCGATCGCGTGAGCGCACGTCGCCGAGCCGGCGCATCTCCTCGAACCGATAGGGCGCGATCTCCGCGTCACAGGGTGCCATCATCTCCGCGACGGAAGGCCCCCCGTCATCCTCCAGCCGGACGAAGACGAAGCCGCGCCACGTCGACACCTCGACCGGCGCGAGGCCATTCTCCTCCAGCCGCAGCGCCGGATAGTCGCGCTTCATCGGCACGCCGGAAAGCCGCCCGTCCAGCTCATAGGTCCAGGCGTGATAGGGGCAGACGAGCCTCCTCGCGCAGCCCGCATCCCCCTCCACGATCCGCATCGCGCGGTGGCGGCAGACGTTGTGGAAGGCGCGGATCGCCCCATCCTCCCCGCGCACCGCCATCACCTGCTCGCCGAGATAGGCGATCGTGCGCCAGCCCCCGGGCTTCGCGAGGTCGCTTTCGTGGCAGACGATCTGCCACGACGGGCGGATCACCCGCGCCATCTCCACCTCGAAGAATTCGGGATCGGTGTATATCCACCCCGGCAGCGAGAAATCGGCGTCGGGATCGGCGGAGGATTGCGCCACGCTGGCCATGGTTTCGGCGACTCCGGTTGCTTGCTATACGAACGTATAATAAGGATGCCGCGTGCGCAACACCCCCGCCTTCACCCGCACCGACGCCGACGCGCGCCGCCGCCTGCTGATCGCGGCGGCGACGCGCGTGCTGGCGCGCGACGGG
>JAYRJH010000282.1:0-4230 GCA_041906415.1 Sphingomonas sp.
CATCCGTTCGCGGAACTTCTCGCGCATCTGCTGGCGCACGGCCTTGCGCTCGTCCGGCGTGATCTTGCCGTCGTGGTTCAGATCCATCCGGTCGAAGCGCTCGCCGGCTTTCTGGAGCCATTCGGCGCGGGTGACGACGCGATTGGGATCGCCCCGCATCCCATGGCCCCAGCCGCGATGGCCGCGACCGTGCCAGCCGGACCCGTCCTGGCCGGGCGCGGGCGGGGTCTGGGTGGCGGTCGGCGTGGTCTGCGCGAAGGCCGGAGCGCCGGCCAGCACGGTCGATCCAAGGGCGAAGGCGAGCAGTAGCTTCTTCATCTGAGTTCCTCATGATTCGGCGGGAAGGATTCCCCGGCCGTTGCCATGAGGATTACCGGCGGGCTGTCGCTGGCATGTGTCGGGCGAAAGGGGAAATTGTCGCAAAGTGTCGCGACGATCCCCTTACGCGAACAACGCCACGGACTGCATCTGCTCCGCCACCATTTCGCCCCTGGTGTTCCAGATGCCCATCTGCTGCGAGGAGCTTCCCGCGCGCGCATAATCGGCGTTGGAGCGCAGCAGCCACCAGCCGTCCTCCGTGGAGGGCGTGGGGCCGAGCACGTTCAGGATCCATGTCATCGAGCTCATCGGCGCGTTGCGACCGACAAGGCGCAGCGCGGCGGGCGGCAGGCAATCGCCGATCGCCAGCAGTTCCACCATCGGATCGACGCCCTCCCGCTCGTTCAGCCGCGTCCAGCGCAGCCATTCGGCCGGTTTCAGGCTCGGGCCTTCGCGCCGGTCGAGGAATTCGTAGTTCTGCGTGAAGGAGACGTGGTGATTGCCCTTGAAGGTCGTGTCGCCGGGGCCGGGGCACGGGAAATCGGGCACGGTGGTCGTCTGGTAATCCACCTCGCTCTCGATCGCGCGCATGAACACGAATGTGCAACGCAGGCCCAGCCCCGCCTCGCATTCGATATCGGCCTGGATGAAGGCGGCGTTCTTGCCGCGCCGCAACTTGTGCGTCGTCACCAGGATCGGGCCGGAGAGCGGGCCGATGAACGAAACCTGCGCGGAGCGGAGCGGCGGCAGATCCGGCTCGGACCGCATCGCACAATGCAGCGCGATCGCGGCCGAAAGCCCGCCATAGGCGGTGCGGCCCTGCAACCAGCCGTCCGGGATCGCCCCGCGCCAGCCATTGCCCTCCGACGTCGGCTCGAGCTGCTCGAAAATCTGCTTCAGACTGGTCATGCGAACTCCCCCGCCGCGAGCCGGTCGCGCAGCTCGCGCTTCAAAACCTTGCCGATCGCGCTACGCGGCAATTCCTTCGCGACATGGAGAGCGGAAAGGCGCTGCGTCTTGCCGAGGCGCGCGTTGGTCCATTGGCGGATATCCTCCGCGCTCTCGCTCGCGTCGGCGCGCGGCACGTAGAAGCCGACCGGCGTCTCGCCCCATTCCTCGCTCGCAACGCCCACGACGGTGCAATCGGCCACCGCCGGATGTTCTGCCAGCACCGCTTCAAGATCGGACGGGAAGATATTGAACCCGCCGGAGATTATCATGTCCTTCTTGCGGTCCATCAGCGTGAGGAAGCCATCCTCGTCGAACCGCCCCACGTCGCCGTGGCGGATCCAGCGGTTGCCGTCCGCGTCATGCCATTCGGCGTCGCGCGTCGCCTGCGCGCGGCCGTGATAGCCGTTCATCATCGCGGGCGAGCGGCCGACGACCTCGCCGATCCCGCCGGGCGGCACTTCATTGCCCTCGTCGTCCAGCAGCTTCGCCTCATGGCCGGGAAGCAGGCGGCCGACGGTGTGGAGCTTGTCCGGAAATTCGTCCGCCACCAGCGCGAAGGACGCGCCGCCCTCCGTCATGCCGTAATATTCCACCAATTTGCCCGGCCAGCGATTCACCACGTCGCGCTTCAACTCCGCCTTGAAAGGGGCGGAGGTGCAGGTCTTGAGACGGAAGGCGGAAAGGTCGAAGCGGTCGAAATCGGGGAGCGCCATGATGCGCTGATATTGCACCGGCACGAGCATCGTATGGGTGGCGCGATATTCCTGCGCCAGCTCCAGATAGCGGTGCGCGTCGAACTTCTTCATCAGCACCACAGTGCCGCCCCAGCCGAGCGTCGGCAGGAAGCTGACGAGCGTGGTGTTCGAATAAAGCGGCGTGGCGAGCAATGTCACCGCCGTATCGAAGCCGGCGGCCGCATTGCGGGAGAGGTGCTGCCAGCGCATCGCGTGGCTCTGCACGATCCCCTTGGGGATGCCGGTGGTGCCGGAGGAGTAGATGATGTTGAACCCGTCGTCCGGCGCGATCTCCACGGGCGCGGGCTTCGCATCGGACGGGGCGAGCCAGCCTTCCAGCGCCTCCAGCCGGATGATGTGGGCGGAGAGCGCCTGGCCCTCCAGCGCGTCCGCGTTGGCGGCGTCGAGGAAGGCGAGGTTCGCGCCGCTGTCGCCGATCATGCCGGCGATCTGCTCCGGTGTGGCGGAGGGCTGGATCGGGGCGGCGACGCTGCCGGCGCGCAGCGCGCCGAGGAACACCGTCGCCTGCTCGACCGACGGATAGGACACCATCGCCACCGCCTGCCGCTGCTTCGTGCCGTCGCGTTGCAGCGCGGCGGCGACGCGATCCATCGCCCGGTCCAGCTCCGCATAGGTGAGTTGCGCGTCGCCATCGGCAATGGCGAGCTTGTCCGGCTGGGCGGCGGCGTGTTGACGGATCAGATCGGGCAGCAGCCCGAACGGTTCGGCGAGCATCGCGGCGGCATCTGTCATGAACCAAGCCGCTAGGCGATGCCGCGCGCAAATGCCATACGCGAGTTTCGAAAAAAGCAGGCGGAGGGACGGATGAAGGGTTCGGTGGCGATCGTGACGGGCGGCGGGACGGGGATCGGCGCGGCGCTGGTGCGGCGACTCGCGCGGCGCGGGGTAGCCTGCGTCGTCAACTACGCGCACAGCCGCGACGAGGCGGAGGCGCTGGCGGCGGAAGTGGGCGAGGGCGCGATCGCGGTGCAGGCTGATATCGTGGAGGATCTGGCCTGCCGCGCGCTGGTCGAGGCGGCGGTGTCGCGCTTCGGGCGGCTGGACTTCCTGGTGAACAATGCCGGGCGCACCAAGCATATGGCGCATGAGAAGCTCGACGGGCTGAGCGCGGAGGATTTCATCGATATCTATCGCCTCAACACCATCGCCGCCTTCCAGATGATCCGGGCGGGCGAGGAGGCGCTGGGGAAAAGCCCGCACGGCGCGGTGGTGAACGTCGCCTCCGTGGCGGGGCTGCACGGGATCGGCTCGTCGGTGGCCTATGCCGCGTCGAAAGGCGCGCTCATCACCATGACGCAAAGCCTAGCGCGCGTGCTGGCGCCGAAAATCCGCGTGAACGCGGTTGCGCCCGGCTATGTCGGGACGGGCTGGTTCGAGAAGGCGCTGGGCGTTGAGGGCAAGGCCCGGCTCGACGCGCGGATCGCGGCGGCGACCCCGATGGCGATGGCGCCGCAGGCGGAGGATATCGCCGGCCCGATCGAGATGCTGCTCGACCCCGCGGGGCGGGCGATCACCGGAGAGGTGTGGCGCGTGGACGCCGGCGCGCATCTCGACATAGGCCTGAGCCGCCGGCCGGGACGGGAGGGGTAAAGCCCCTCCCTTTCGCGGGGAGGGGCAGAGCGCTTACGCCTTTCCCTGACCGAACAACACCTTGCGCGCTTCCTCGTTCAGCGTCTGCTGCTGCGGAGCGACGGCCTTGCCCTTGGCATAGGCGCGCTCCGTCGCGGGGCGGGCGGCGATGGCGGCGCGCCAGCGGGCGAGGTGCGGGAAGTCCGCCATGTCCTGCCCCTGGATCTCCGGCAGGATCCACGGATAGCAGGCCATATCGGCGATCGTGTAATCCTCGCCGATGATGAAGTCGCGGCCGTCCAGCCGCCGGTCAAGCACGCCGTAGAGACGCGTCGTCTCCTTCGTGTAGCGCTCGATCGCGTAAGGAATCTTCTCCGGCGCGTAGCGATTGAAATGGTGATTCTGCCCCAGCATCGGGCCGAGGCCGGACATCTGCCACATCAACCACTGGTTCACCTTGGTCCGCTCGCGCAGGTCCTTGCCGCCGAACTTCCCGGTCTTTTCCGCGAGGTAGAGCAGGATCGCGCCGGATTCGAAGATCGCGATCGGCTCCCTGCCGTCGACCGGATTATGGTCCACGATCGCCGGCATCCGGTTGTTGGGGGCGATCTTCAGGAATTCGGGCTTGAACTGGTCG
>JAYRJH010000283.1:0-4198 GCA_041906415.1 Sphingomonas sp.
AGCCCGAGCCGCACGCCTTCGCGCACGATGTCGGCCTTGGTCATCGTCTGGAGCGGCGCGCGTATCCTGAAGGGCATGCCCTCCACGCCCGCCTTGGTGGCAAGCTCCGCCAGAGCCTCGAATCCGGCGATGAACTCCGGCCGGCAATCGGGATAGCCCGAATAATCGAGCGCGTTGACGCCGACATAGATGTCGCGCGCGCCGCCCGCCTCCGCCCAGCCGAGCGCGAGGCTGAGGAAGATCGTGTTGCGGGCAGGCACATAGGTGATCGGAATACCCTCGCCCACGCCATCCTTCGGCACGGCGATATCGTCGGTGAGCGCGGAGCCGCCGAACGCGCGCAGGTCCAGCGGCAGGACGACATGGCGCTCCGCCCCCAGCATCCGCGCGACGCGGCGGGCGGCGGCCAGCTCCACCTGATGCCGCTGGTTGTAGTCCACCGACAGGGCGAGGACGCGGAAACCGGCTTCGCGCGCAAGGGCGGCGGAAACCATCGAATCAAGGCCGCCCGAAACAAGGACGACCGCAAGCGGGGATTGGCTTGTCATAATGACGCCGCGCTAGGCCCGTGCCGCCTGTCGCGCAAGAAAAAGGGGCCGCCCGGCGAAGGGCGGCCCCGAAAGGATGTTCGGCCGCATGGCGGCGAACAGGGAGAAAGCGTGCTCAAGGAAAAGCACGGCCTCTTCCTGCGCCCGGCAGCGTTAACGGGCCACTAACAGCGGCCCGCGTAACGCCCTTCATAGTCGAAATCGAACGGCGCGCCCTTCACCAGCCCCTGCGTCTGGAGGCGGATGAGGTTGCGATCCTCCACCTTGATCGTGGTGCGGCCGGCGCCCGCGCCCGGGCAGCGATATTGCACCGTGATGCGATCGGGCTGGTTCTCGATCACATATTGCGCGCATTGCGCGGGCCCGTGGACGAGCTGCAGCAGCAGGCGCGGATCGTGGACGCACACCTCGCGCGGGGGCGATGCGGTGTTGCCGACCTCATGGAAGGTCCATGCGCCGCGCTGCAATCCGCCGAGCGCGATCATCCGCCCCTCCTGCGCGAGCGCGCCGGTTGCGATTGCGGCGGCCAGAAGGGCCGCCGGACGAAGAATCCCGAATCTTTTCACAAGCGTAATCATATCACGATTCATCGCCATCCAAGCCCGCTTTATCGCTCAGGCCGCCGCCTGATCGACCGGGATCGGGAAAATCTTCGAGCAGAAGCGGCAATCCACCGCGATCACGCCATTTTCGTCCGCCATCCCGCGCCGCTCATCCACGGGGAAACGCGCGATCACCGAGCGGATATGCGCCTCCGTGCAGCGGCAGCCGTGCTTCAGCGGCGTGGCGGCGAGGACGCGCACCTCGTCCTCCTCGTTGAACAGCCGCCAGATCAGGGTTTCCAGCGGAAGCGCGGGGTCGGCCAGCTCGTCCGTCCCCATGGTCGCGCCCAGGGCCGCGACATGCTCCCATTCCGGGTGATCGTGGCGGACATGCAGCCGTTCGCGCCCCACTTCTCCGACCGGCAGATGCTGGAGGAACAGCCCGCCCGCGATCGCCCGCCCGCCCTCGCGCCGCACACCGACGCGGATCAGGCTGGGGATCTGCTCGGACTGGATGAAGTAGCGTTCCGCCACCTCGGCCAGCGAGGCGCCGTCGAGCGGCACGATGCCCTGATAGCGCTCGCCGGTGGAGGCGAGATCGAAGGTGATCGCCAGATAGCCCTGCCCGAACAGCGCGAACAGGGTCGGCTCCGCCGGCATGTCGGCAAGCCGCTCGGCGTCGAAATCGACGTAGCCGCGCAATTCGCCGCCGCGATAATCGGCCACCAGCAGACGCACGACGCCGTTCTCCGTCTGCGCCTGGAGCGTCAGTTGCCCGGCGTCGTCCTTCAGCGTCGAACCGATCAGCGCGCCCAGCGCCAGCGCCTCGGCCAGCAAGGCTTCGATCGCGGGCGGATAGGCATGGGCGGAAAGGATCTCATCCACTACCGGCCCCAGCCGCGCGATGCGCCCGCGGGCATTGCGCCCCGGAATCGTGAAGCCGAGCGCGCGATCGAGATCGGCTTGCGAAACATCTGCCATCATTCAAACCCTGTCGTCCCGCCGCGAGAGGCGGGCGGGGAAAAGCCCCCGTTCGTCGGGCCTCAGATGGGAAGTCCGGCGCGCGCGATCAACCGATCTGGCCGAAGCACCAGCGCAGCACCGCCTTCTGCGCGTGAAGGCGGTTTTCCGCCTCGCTCCAGATCAGCGACTGCGGGCCGTCGATCACCTCCGCCGCCACCTCCTCCCCGCGATGGGCGGGAAGGCAGTGGAGGAAGGCCGCATCCGGCTTCGCATGCGCCATCAGCGCCTGAGTCACCTGATAGGGGGCCATCGCCTTCAGCTTGGTTTCGGCATGGGCCTGCCCCATCGACACCCATGTGTCGGTGACGATCACGTCGGCCCCCGCCACCGCCTCCATCGGATCGGCGACGACGCGCGCCCGGCCCTTGCCCAGCGCCACGTCGCCTTCAAGCGGCATGAAGCCTTGCGGGCAGGCGGCGATGACGTCGAAATGCATCAGCCCGGCCGCTTCCATGATCGAGGCGAGGACGTTGTTCCCATCCCCCAACCACGCCACCCTAAGCCCCGGCAGCGCCTTGCCGCTTTCGAGGATCGCCTGGAGATCGGCGACGATCTGGCACGGGTGCGAGGCGTCGGTCAGCCCGTTGATGACCGGCACCGTGGCGTGCGCGGCCATCTCCTCGATCTTGGCGTGATCGTCGGTACGGATCATGATCGCGTCGACATAGGAGGAGAGCACGCGCGCGGTATCCGCGATCGTCTCGCCCCGGCCGATCTGCATCGTGCCCGCATCCGCCACGATCGAGCTGCCGCCGAGTTGGCGGATCGCCATGTCGAAGCTGAATCGCGTGCGGGTGGAATTCTTCTCGAAGATCATCGCCAGCACGCGGCCGGCGAGCGGCGCATCGGCATCGGGCGCGCCCTTCGGCAGGCCCGCGCGGGCCTTCTTGCGGTCGATCGCGTCGGCCAGCATCGCGGCCAGCCCGTCCGCGCCGGCATCCGACAGGTTCAGGAAATGGCGGATCGTCATGGAATTCTCTCCCCCCGGAGGCACCGCCCCGCCGGATCAGGCGGCGGGCGGCGTGTAGCTCCGCGCGGCGGCGCTGAGCCGCTCGACGCATTCGGCGACGTGGCTTTCGTCGATGTTGAGCGGCGGCAGGATGCGCACGACATTGTCGCCCGCCGACACCAGCAGCAGCCCGTGATTGTCGCGCGCATGGCCGACAAAGGCGCGGCTGTCGCTCTTGAGCTTCAGGCCGAGCATCAATCCGTGGCCGCGCACGCTGTCGAACAGCGCATCGTGGTTCGGGATCATCTGCTCCAGCGCCTGGCGCAGGCGATTGCCCATCTTCCCGACATTCTCGAGGAAGCCGTCCTCGAGCAGCACATCGAGCACCGCCTCGCCCGCCGCCATCGCCAGCGGATTGCCGCCATAGGTGGAGCCGTGCGTGCCGAACACCATGCCCTTCGCGGCTTCCTCGGTGGCGAGGCATGCGCCGAGCGGGAAGCCGCCGCCGATGCCCTTGGCCACCGCCATGATATCCGGCGTGATGCCGTAAAGCTCATGCGCGAACAGCTTGCCGGTGCGGCCATAGCCCGCCTGCACCTCGTCCAGCACCAGCAGCAGGCCGTGCTCGTCGCACGCCTTGCGCAGGCCGACGAGGAATTCTTCCGTCGCCGGACGGATGCCGCCCTCGCCCTGGATCGGCTCCAGCAGGAAGCCTGCGGTGTTGCCGTCGATCAGCGCCAGCGCGCCTTCCAGATCGTTGAATTGGGCGTATTTGAAGCCCGGTAGCAGCGGCTCGAACCCGTCACGCATCTTCGCCTGGTTGGTGGCGGAGATCGTCCCCAGCGTCCGCCCGTGGAAGGCGGTGTCGAAGGTGATGAGGTCATGCCGCTCGGGATGGCCGTTGGCATAATGATAGCGCCGCGCCGTCTTGATCGCGCATTCCACAGCCTCCGCGCCCGAATTGGTGAAGAACACCGTATCGGCGAAGGTGGCGTCCACCAGCCGCTGCGCGAAATGCTCGCCCTGCGGGCTGCCGTAGAGGTTGCTGACGTGCATCAGCGTCGCCGCCTGATCCGCGATCGCCTTCACCAGCTTCGGGTGGCCGTGGCCGAGGCAGTTGACCGCGATGCCGCTGT
>JAYRJH010000284.1:0-4188 GCA_041906415.1 Sphingomonas sp.
GTTGATATTATTCCACCCCCCATTTGGCGTGGAATAGAATTGCGGGGGCAGCTTCAGCGGCGAGCAGCCCTTGAACGCCGCGATCCCGAGGTCGATCACGCGGCGGGCATAGCGCTGGTTCTCGTCGTCAATGCCGGTCTGGTGCACCACCGTGGGCGTCGCGGCGAGCGTGCCGTCGGCGTTGAGGCGCAGGTTCAGCGTGGTGACGATCCGGTTGGCGCCGGGGCCGGGATCGACCTGCCGGTCCGCGCACGGCTGGATCTGCCGTGCGATCGCCTGTACGATCGAGGCGAGCGCGGCGGCGTCGATCTTCGCGGCGCGCGGCGTCTGGCTGGTCGATTTCGTCTCGTCGCTGGTCAGCCCCTTCAGGAAATCCGGGCCGAGCCGGCTGCCGCGCGGGCGCGCCGCCTTGGAATCGGCCGACTTGCCGGTGCCCTGCCCCCTGGAAGGCGGAGTCTTTTCCGGTTTCGCGGCGGCGGCCGTCTCGTGCTTCTTCGGCTCGGGCCTAGCGGCGGTCTTCTCGGCGGCCGGCGGCTCCTTCCTCGGTTTCGGCGCGGGCTTGGGTTCCGGCTTCGGCGCGGGAGCGGGCTTGGGAGCGGGCTTCACCGGCGCGGGCTTCGGCTCCGGCTTGGGGGCGGGAACCGGCTTCGGCTCGGGCTTCGGTTCCGGCGCGGCCTCGACCGGCGTGGGCGGGGCGGCGTCCTCCGGCTCGCCCTGATCGGGGGCGACCGATTGCGCGGGCGGGGATTCGGCCTGCGGCGCGGTCGCCTCCAGCCCCACGTCCCTGACGAGGCTCACCTCCACCGGCTGCTGCTGCAGCTTGATCGGATTGGGCGTGGCGAGGAAGCCGACGGACAGCAGGCCGAACAGCACCACATGCCCGGCGACCGCAAGCCCAAGGCCGACTTTCTCCGCCCGATCCACGCTCAATCCTCGCCGACCGTCACCAGCGCAACGCGGTTCAGGCCCGCCCGGTTCAGCTCACCCATCACGCGCATCACGCGCCCGTAATCCAGCGCCTTGTCCGCGCGGAGATAGACCTGCGGGGGCTGGCCGCCGGCCGGCGCCTTCGCCGCGATCGCCTCCAGCCGCTGCGGCAGTTGCTGCTCGCTCACCTCTTCCTTGGCGATGAAGATGCGGCCCATCGTGTCGATCGATATCTCGGTCGGCTGCTGTTCCTGATCCAGCGGCTTGGCGCGGCTGTCCGGCAGGTTCACCGGCACGCCCGCCGTCAGCAACGGGGCCGTCACCATGAAGATGATGAGCAGCACCAGCATCACGTCCACCAGCGGCGTGACGTTGATGTCCGCCATCGGCGCGCGGCGGCTGCCGCTTTTCTGCGAGGGGAGGTGGATCGCCATGTCAGGCCCTCAACGCTCGCGGTCGAGCTGGCGGCTCAGCGTGGCGTGGAAGCCGTCGGCGAAGCGGTTCAGCCGCGCCTCGATCCGGTTGATGCCGTGGCTGAAGCGGTTGTAGGCGATCACCGCCGGGATCGCCGCGAACAGGCCGATCGCGGTGGCGAACAGCGCCTCCGCGATGCCCGGCGCGACCACCGCGAGGCTGGTGTTCTGCTGGCTGGCGATCGAGGTGAAGCTGCGCATGATGCCCCATACCGTGCCGAACAGCCCGACGAACGGCGCGACCGAGCCGATCGTGGCGAGCACGTTCAGGCGATCGGAAAGATTGTCGATCTCGCTCGCGACGGCCGCGCCCATGCTGGTCGCCAGCCGCTCGCGCGTGCCCGCGCGGTCGATCGCCGCGCCCTGCGTGGAGCGACGCCATTCCGCGACGCCCGCCACGAACACCCGCGCGGCGGGCTGATCCTGATCGGCGCGCGCCTTGTAGAAGGCGTCGATGTCATCCGCCTTCCAGAAATCGCGCTCGAACGCCTCCGTCTCGCGGCGGGTGCGGCCGATCCGCCGCCAGAACATGAAGATGATCGCCCAGGTCCAGATGCTGGCGGCGAGCAGGCCCAGCATCACCAGCTTCACCACCCAATCGGCCTGAATGAACAGCGCGACCGGGGAAAGCGTGGCGGCGTCGGTGTTGAAGAACGGGTTCAAGGCGTCTGGTCCTTCCTGGCCAGTAAGGAATTGAAACGATCGATCCACGCGCCCGGCTGACGCCGCGGCCGCCCGGAGGGGGAAACCAGCGCCGCGACGACATCGGCCTCCGCCAGCAAGATATCCCCGCGCATGACTCTCTGATGAATGGAAACCGATGCGGCGCGAACTTCCGTCACTTTCGACGTCACGACCAGCGCATCGTCGAGCCTGGCGGGGGCGGCGTAGCGGATGGCGAGGTGCGCGATGGCATAGGCGCCCTCGCCCGCCTCGAACGCGGCGCGCTGGTCGATCCCGGCAAGGCGCAGCATGTCCGATCGGGCGCGTTCCATGAAGCGCAGATAATTGGCGTGATAGACCACGCCCGAAAGGTCGGTGTCCTCGAAATATACGCGCAGCGGCAAGCGATGCGTCGTCCCGTCGAAGCGTCCTTCAACGGGCTGGTCGGTCCGGCCAGTCGTCATGTCCATGGCTGTTAACCGAAGCGCGCGGACTTGATAACCCCCAAGCGATCAGTGGCTCTGCGACTTCCCTTGCGTGCGCCACGCGTCATAGGCGCGGAAGAATTCGACGAAGGGCTGGTCGAGCGCGGCCAGCTCCTTGCTCGCGAAGCCGGGGAAGGCGGCCGGGGCCACGCCGTCCGCGCGCTCCAGCACCTGCGCGGCCCGGGCGCAGAAGGCGGCGCGCGCGAAATCCTGCGAGAAATAATTGTAGAGCCGCGTCATCGCATCGTCCTGCCGCGCCTGCCAGTTGCCGCCGCCCGCGCGATACTGGCTGGCGAGCGCGCTCTGCGCCTGCGAGAAGGAGGTCTTCTGCCGGGAGAGCAGGGCATTGTAGCGCTTGACGATCGCCGCCTGCTCCCCGCCCCGGCAGGCGAGCGCCGCGACGTTCAGCCCGGCGCGCAGGTGCCACACGGCGATCGGGCCGCTGACGGCGTGGTTGGGGGTGCGATAGCTGCCGTCCGCCAGCCGCGCGGGAATGGCCATGCCGGGGCGTCCGCCGACGGGCATGGCGACGGCGTGGCTCTGCTTGGCCTTGGTGGTCTTGGGTGCCGGGGCGCGGGCGACATGCTTGCGGTGATGCGCGCATCCGGCGAGCATGGCCGCCAGCGCGACAGCCGTGACGGTCGTTCCGACGACCTTTTTCATGGCGTTTTCTCCCTTTTTGAAAGGGATTGCGCCGCAAAATGGTTAACAAATGGTTACCGGCGCGGTGGGGCGAGCACGCTTCGTCGCATTCCCCGCGCCGCTCATGTTCCCCGTTCCGTTCGCCCTGCCGCCGGGGCGGCCCGCCGCGCCGCGGCATGGGGCCGGGCGAACGGAAGGAAGGTTATGCCGCGCGCTTCTCCAGTGCCTGCGCGGCCTCGTCCATCAGCGTGGCGATGATGTCGGCGACCGGCTCCTCCTTCGTCACCATGCCGACCGACTGTCCGGCCATCACGCTGCCATGCTCCACATCGCCGTCGATCACCGCGCGGCGCAGCGCGCCGGCCCAGTAATGCTCGATCTGGAGCTGCGCCTCGGCCATCGCCACGCGGCCCTCGTCGAGCGCCTGCGCCACCTCGCGCTGCTTCTGCGTGAACAGCTCGCCGCCGGCGTTCTTCAGCGCGCGCACCGGGATCACCGGCAGGCGCGCGTCGATCTGCACAGAGGCAACCGCATCGCGTGCGGAGGCGCGGATGAACGCCTTCTTGAAATTGGGGTGTGCGATGCTCTCGGTCGCGCAGACGAAGCGCGTGCCGAGTTGCACGCCCGCCGCGCCCATGTCGAGATAGCCCGCGATCGCCTGCCCGCGTCCGATCCCGCCGGCGACGAAGACGGGCACGTCGTTCGCGATCTCCGGCAGCATCTCCTGCGCGAGCACGCTGGTGGAGACGGGGCCGATATGGCCGCCGGCCTCCATCCCCTCGATCACCAGCGCATCGACGCCGGAGCGGATCAGCTTCTTCGCCAGCGCCAGCGTGGGGGCGAAGCAGATGCACTTCGCGCCGGACGCCTTGATCGCCTCCAGGCTGCCCTTGGGCGGCAGGCCGCCGGCAAGGACGACGTGGCTCACCTTGTGTTTCGCGCAAACCTGGATCAGCGCATCCAGATCGGGGTGCATGGTGATGAGGTTCACGCCGAAG
>JAYRJH010000285.1:0-4168 GCA_041906415.1 Sphingomonas sp.
CGACGTAAAGCCCGCTCGCCGCATCGCGATGCAGCACGATTTCGCGATCCGGCGCGCGGCCGAGCGGGTGGCGCGCCGTCACCACCAGCGAAGCGTCCGCCACGTCCGCGCCGGCCCGTGTCAGCGCGACCGACAGGCGGCCCCCGCTCACCGTTGGCACGGCGCGCCAGCCCGCCTTGTCCTGCGCGCGCGCCGCCGCCAGCCAGTCGTTGTAATGCTGGCTGGCTACGTAGGAGTTCTCCACTACCTCGCCGCCGAAGGTGGAGATGGCGTAGCGCGCCATCACCACGTTCACCGCGATCACCACGCCGAAGAAGGCGACCAGGATGCCGGCCATGTGCCAGCCGGTGAAATTGCGCGTCATGACCCGCTACCTTCCGGTCGTTCGAAATAGCTGACGTCGCCGGCGGAGACCGGCTGCGCACCGTTGGAGGTGACGGTGAAGCGCACCTCCGTCCGCTGTGGGCCGCTCGCCGGGGCGGCGACGAACACCTGCGTTTTGGAGACGCGATCGGCCGGCACCTCCACGGTCACCGTCCTTCCGGCGCTCTCGCGCGAGCCGGTTTCCGTCCACATCACGCCGTCGATCCCCGAAAGCGCGACCGTGAAGTTGCGCGGGCGGCCCTCCATGTTGCGGATCTTCACCGTATAGGTGTTGCGGATGCCGCCGTCCGACAGGCGCACCCAGAACGGGTTGCGCGTCTGGAGCACGCTCACCCCCATGTGCGAGCGCGTGCCGAGCGCGAACAGCATGCCGCAGCCGATCCCGGCCCAAATCAGGAAATAGATGATCGTGCGCGGGCGCAGCAGCCGCTTCAGCGGCGGCACGGGAGCCTCGCCCGCGCGCGCCAGCTTCATGTCGGCTTCGGTGGTATAGCCGATCAGCCGCTTCGGCCGGTCGACCTTCTCCATGATCTCGTCGCAGGCATCGATGCACAGGCCGCAGGTGATGCAGCCGATCTGCGGCCCCTCGCGGATGTCGATGCCGGTGGGGCAGACGGCGACGCAGGCGTTGCAATCGATGCAGTCGCCGACCTTCTCGCCCTCGGCGAGCCGCACCAGCGAGGGCGCGGCCCCGGCGTCATGCGTCTGCGCGCGCTTCAGGCCGTGGGTGCGCGGCTCGCCGCGCCAGTCCTTGTAGGTGACGGCGAGTGACTTCTCGTCCATCATCGCGGACTGGATGCGCGGCCACGGGCACATGTAGATGCACACCTGCTCGCGCATCAGCCCGCCGAGCGTGAAGGTGGTGAAGGTGAGGATGCCGACGGTCGAATAGGCGACGAACGGCGCGGTGCCGGTGACGAACTCGCGCGCCAGCGTCGGCGCGTCGGCGAAGTAGAATATCCACGCGCCGCCCGTCGCCGCCGCGATCAGCAGCCAGATGGCAAACTTGGTGGCGCGCTTGACGACCTTCTCCACGCCCCATGGCGCGCGCTCGAGCCTGATCTGCGCGTTGCGGTCTCCTTCGATCGCGCGCTCGACATGGACGAACAGGTCCGTCCACACCGTCTGCGGGCAGGCGTAGCCGCACCATGCGCGCCCCACGGCTGAGGTGACGAGGAACAGCCCCACCGCCGCCATGATGAGCAGGCCGACGACGTAGTAGAATTCGTTCGGCCAGATCTCGATCGAGAACATGTAGAAGCGCCTATGCGCCAGATCGACCAGCACGGCCTGATCCGGCGCATAGGCCCCGCGATGCCAGCGCAGCCACGGCGTTGCGTAGTAGATCGCCAGCGTCACCGCCATGATCGCCCATTTCAGGCGGCGGAACACGCCCTTGACGCGGCGGGGGAAGACCTTCCGCCGCGCCTCGAAGAACTGGATCTCCTCGGGCGGGGCGTCAGCGGCCGGCATCGCCGCCTGCCGTCGCCGCCGGGGCCGGGCCTTCCGCCGTTTTGGCCGCCGGCCCGGCTTCGCCGCCGCCCAGCGAATGGACATAGGCCGCCAGCATCTTGATCGTCACCGGATCGAGCTTTTGAGACCATGCCGGCATGATGCCGGAGCGCGCATTGGTGACGGTGTGGACCAAAGTGTCGCGATCGCCGCCGTAGAGCCAGATCGCGTCGGTCAGGTTCGGCGCGCCCAGCTCGCGATTGCCCTTCGCGTCCGGGCCGTGGCAGACGGCGCAATTGGCGGCGAACAGCGCCTTGCCGCGCTTCGCCGAGGCGCTCGCGGCCTCCTGATGCGAGACGTAGCGGACATAGGACACCACATCCTCCACCTCCGACGGGTTGAGGATGCCGTCGCGCCCGAAAGCCGGCATCTGCGACATGCGCGTCTTGTCGTCGCCCGGGAAGCGAACCCCGTCGGTGATCGTCTGCTGGATCGTCTTCAGGTCGCCGCCCCACAGCCAGTCGTCGTCGTTGAGGTTGGGATAGCCCTTGCTCCCCGCCGCGCCCGAGCCGTGGCACTGCACGCAATAGACCTTGAAGGCGGAACGCCCGCCCTCCACCGCCGCCGCCATCAGCTTCGGATCGTTGGGCAATTGCTCGATCGGCGTTTTCGCCAGCGCCGCCATCACCGGCGCGCGGCGCGCGTTCTCGGCGGCCGTGTCCTTCGCCAGCTCGCCCCGGCTGGACCAGCCCCATATGCCCGGCGTCGCGCGATGGATCATCGGCCAGGCCGGATAGACGATGCAATAGCCCACCGCGAAGACGATCGTGGCGTAGAAGATGATGAGCCACCAGCGCGGCATCGGGGTATCGAGCTCCTCGATCCCGTCCCATTCGTGGCCGACCGTGCTGGTGCCGGTGGCGGGGTCGATGCGTGTGTTGTCAGCCATTGTCGATCTCGTCGAAGATGCTGTTTGCGGCGCGGCGGTTCGCGTCGCGGTTACGCGGCAGGAAGGCCCAGCCGATCAGCACGGCGAACACGCCGGTCATCACCACCAGCCCCCAGCTGTCCGCCAGTTCGCGCAGCAGGCCGTAGCTCATCGCGACGCCTCCCGCGCGCTGGCGGACTTGAAGTCCACCTGCGTGCCCAGCCCCTGGAGATAGGCGACCAGCGCGTCCATCTCGGTGATTCGCTCGGGATCGCCGTCGAAATCGCGCGCCTGCACCTTGGGGTAGCGTTTCGCGAGGCCGGCGGTGTCGCCTTCGCCGAACGCCTGCGTGCGGGCGTCCTCGTCCGCCTTGGCGATATCCTCGTCGGTATAGGGCACGCCGACCCGGCGCAGCGCGGCGAGATCCGCGCCCAGCCGGCTGGTGTCGAGGTTCTTCTCCGCCAGGAAGGCATATTTCGGCATGATCGATTCCGGCACCACGGACTGCGGGTCCTTCAGGTGCTGGACGTGCCATTCGTCCGAATAGCGCCCGCCGACGCGCGCGAGGTCCGGCCCGGTGCGCTCGGAGCCCCATTGGAACGGGTGGTCGTACATGCTCTCCGCCGCCAGGCTGTAATGGCCGTAGCGCTCCACCTCGTCGCGGAACGGGCGGATCATCTGGCTGTGGCAGCCGTAGCAGCCCTCGCGGATGTAGATGTTGCGCCCCGCCAGCTCGAGCGGCGTATAGGGCCGCACGCCGTCCACGTGCTTCACGGTGGATTCGATCCAGAACAGGGGCGCGATCTCGACGATCCCGCCGATCGCGACCACGGCGAGCGCCAGCGCCCCCAGCAGGGTGACGTTGCGTTCGATCTTCTTGTGGCGATTTGCCCAGGTAGCCATTTCCGGCCTTTCCTTATCGAGCGTGGGCGGGGACGAGCGGGTGGTCGCGCGCGGGATCGTAGGCGGCCGTGGTCATCGGCGCCTCCTCGCGCACGCGGCCGCGGATCGTCATCCACACGTTCCAGACCATCAGGAACCCGCCGGTCAGGAACAACGCGCCGCCCAGGGTGCGGATCAGGTAATAGGGGTGGAGCGCGGCGACGACCTCGGCGAACGAATAGACCAGGTAGCCGTCATCCCCATATTCGCGCCACATCAGCCCCTGCATGATGCCCGCCACCCACATGGAGGAGGCATAGAGCACGATGCCCAGCGTCGCGCACCAGAAGTGCCAGTTGACCATGCGCAGCGAATAGAGCCGCTCGCGCCCCCACAGGCGCGGCGCGAGGTAATAGACCGCCGCGAAGGTGATCATGCCGTTCCAGCCCAGCGCGCCGGAATGGACGTGGCCGATCGTCCAGTTGGTGTAGTGGCTGAGCGAGTTGACGGTCTTCACCGACA
>JAYRJH010000286.1:0-4166 GCA_041906415.1 Sphingomonas sp.
CGCGAACGCTCCAGCCTGATCCACGAGACGCTCACCGATCTGCGTGCGGAGCTGATCGACACACGCAGCCTCATCATCGCGATTGCCGCGATGGTGTTCCTGCCCCTCACCTTCATCACCGGCCTCTACGGCATGAACGTGGAAGGCCTGCCCTATGCGCACGAGCCATGGGCGTTCGACGCGATCATGCTGGTATGCGTGGCGATCGCGATCGGCACCGTGGCCTATTTCATGCGGCGGCACTGGTTCCGGGCATAGTGGCCCGCATGTTCCGGGCGAAACCGCGATAAATCTGGGATTTTCCGGCTGGACTTGCCCCGGCTCCCGCCGATAGCGTCTTTCCCGATTTCGGGAGGACATCGATGAAGCTCGCGGCGAAACTGGCCTTGCTCGCATTGGCTGCCGCGCCGGTGGCCGCGCTCAGCGACAATGCGCCGCGCGTGATCCTCGCCCAGCCGGGGATCGGCGACGGCGCGATCGAGCGCTTCACGATGCGCTTCAGCCAGCCGATGGCCCCGCTCGGCGATCCGCGCGCGGCCGCGCCGGCAAAGGCCGAATGCGCGGTCGGCGGGCAGGGCCGCTGGGTCGACCAGCAGACCTGGGTCTATGAGTTCGAGCATGCGCTTCCCGGCGGCACGACCTGCAAGTTCGCGGCGGTCGACGGGCTGAAGAGCGTCGCCGGCTATGCGCTGGCGGGCGCGCAGAACTTCACGGTCGATTCCGGCGGCCCGGTGGCGCGCGCCGTGCTCCCCTCCGGCGGGGGCGACGAGATCGAGGAGGACCAGACCTTCCTCGTCGCCGCCAACATGGCGCCCGATCCGCGCTCGATCGCCGCCAATGCCTATTGCGCGGTGGACGGCATCGGGGAGAAGATTCCCGTGGACGTGCTCGCCGCCGACCTGCCCGGCAAGCTGATCGGGGAAATGGGGAACGACCGCTGGGAGGTCCGCCGCTTCCTCGAAAGCGCGGGCGTGCCGCAGGATATCGCGCGGGCCTCCGCCGCCGACCGGCAACGCGCGCTTTCAGGCGTGGTCGCGCTGAAATGCCGCCGCAACCTGCCGCCGGGACGCGACATGGCCCTGATTTGGGGGAAGAACATCGCGGGCGCCGGCGGGCGGATCGCGGGCGCGGACCAGCGTTTCGACTATACGGTGCGCAAGCCCTTCGCCGCGCGCTTCGAATGTTCGCGCGTCAATCCGCAGGCCGGGTGCAGCCCGGTGGAGAAGGCGTGGGTGCGCTTCTCCGCGCCGGTGCCGATGTCCGCCGCGCAGGCGATCCGCATCGCGCTGCCCGACGGCAGGAAGATCGCCCCCACCTTCTCCGACGACGACAGGAAGAAGGCGACGATCGCGGACATATCCTTCGCCGCACCCCTGCCCTTCGCCACGGCCGCGAAGCTGGAATTGCCGCAGGGCGTGAAGGACGAGAGCGGCCGCGCGCTTTCCAATGCGGAGCGCTTCCCGCTCGACATCCGCTTCGATCGCGCGCCGCCCCTGGTGAAGTTCGCCGCGCCGTTCGGCATCATCGAGGCGAAGGAAGGCGGCGTGCTGCCCGTCACCGTGCGCAACGTCGAGCCGGAATTGCAGGGCCGCGACATGGCCGTCGGCGGCAAGGCGATGCGCGTCGCGGACAAGGACGGCGCGGTGGCGGACTGGCTCCGCCGCGTCGGCAGCGCCGGGGACAGCAATTACGAAACCGTCCAGCGCGGCAAGGAGAAGATCGAGGTCAACCACACCGGCGACACGCCAATCCTCAAGGGGGAAGGCCAGCCGCTGAAGGTCGCGCTGCCCGGCAAGGGGCGGGATTTCGAGGTGGTCGGCATCCCGCTCGGCAAGCCGGGCTTCTATGTGGTGGAGCTGGCCAGCCCGGTGCTCGGCCGCGCGCTGCTCGGCCGCGACGCGCCGCGCTACGTCGCCGCGGCGGCGCTCGTCACCAACATGGCGGTGCATTTCAAATGGGGCCGCGAGCGCAGCCTCGCCTGGGTGACGTCGCTCGACAGCGGCAAGCCCGTCGCCAATGCGAGAATCACCATCACCGACAGCTGCACGGGCGAATTCCTCGCGCGCGGCATCACCGATCGTTCCGGCGGCGTGTTCGTGCCCGACGGTCTGCCGGAGCCGGAAAGCTGGGGAAGCTGCGAAGGGAGTTCCTCCGCGCATCCGCTGATGATCTCCGCGCGCGCGGGCGACGATTTCAGCTTCACGCTGACATCGTGGGGCGACGGCATCCGGCCCTATGATTTCGACCTGCCCTATGGCTATTCGAAGCCGGAAGACGTGTTCCACACCGTGTTCGACCGCGCCCTGGTCCGCGCGGGCGAGACGATCCACATGAAGCATATCGTGCGCCGCCCGGTCGGCGCGGGCTTCACCATCCCGGCGGGCTTCACCGGCACGCTGCGCCTGACGCATCGCGGATCGGACACCGAGTTCGACCTGCCGCTGACGATCGACGCCAACGGCATCGGCGAGACGGAATGGACCGCCCCCAAGGGCGCGCCGATGGGCGATTACGACCTGCGCGTGATCGACGGCGATCGCACGATCTACACCAACCAGTCCTTCCGCCTCGACGAATATCGCCTGCCGACGATGCGCGCGACGGTGAGCGGGCCGAAGGGTGCGGTGGTGCGCCCGAAGACGGTGCCGCTCGATCTGTTCGTCGGCTATCTTTCCGGCGGCGGGGCCTCCAATCTCCCGGTCGACATGCGCGTCGGCTGGTTCCCACATCGGGCGGTGCCGGACGGCTATGAAGCCTATACCTTCGGCGGCCGCGCCGTGCAGGAGGGCGTGAAGCCCCTGAACGGCGACGGCGAGGAGGACGGCCCGACCTTGCCCCCGACGCAGACGCTGCCCGCCACGCTCGGCGCGGACGGCACCGGGCGGCAGGTGGTCGAGGCGCCGCAGGGCCTGGACGGTACGACCGACATGACGGTCGAGATGGATTATCAGGACGCCAACGGCCAGACGCTCACCGCCTCGCGCACGATCCCCGTCTTCACCTCGCGCGTGCAACTCGGCGTCAGGACGGACGGCTGGCTGATGAAGCAGGACGACCTGCGCCTGCGCTTCGTGGCGCTCGATCCAGACGGCAAGCCGATCAAGGGGCAGAAGATCAGCGTCGCTTTCTACAGCCGCCAGATATTGACCGCGCGGCGGCGGCTGATCGGCGGCTTCTACGCCTATGACAACCAGATGCGGACGACGAAACTCTCCGCCTCCTGCGCCGCCACCACCGACGCGCAGGGGCTGGCGCAATGCGGCGCGAACCCCGGCGTCTCGGGCGAGGTCTATGCCGTCGCCACCACCGTCGATGCGGACGGCAACGTATCGCGCGCGGTGCGCTCGGTGTGGCTAGCGGGCGACGACGACTGGTGGTTCGGCGGCGATAATGGCGACCGGATGGACGTGGTGCCGGAACAGGCCGCCTATAAGGCGGGCGACACCGCGCGCTTCCAGGTGCGGATGCCGTTCCGCTCCGCCACCGCATTGGTGACGGTGGAGCGCGAGGGCGTGCTCTCCAGCTTCGTCACGGAGCTTTCGGGGAAGGACCCGGTGGTGCAGGTGAAGATGCCGGGCAGCTACGCGCCCGACGTCTATGTCTCGGTGATGGCCGTCAGGGGACGCGTGTCGCAAAGCTGGTGGGGCTGGTTCAAGAGCCTGTTCGGCGCGCGCGACGAGGCGCCCGCCGCCACCGCGACGGTCGATCTTTCGAAGCCCGCCTATCGCCTCGGCATCGCCAAGGTGAAGGTCGGGTGGGAGGCGCACAGCCTCGGCGTGACGGTGAAGGCCGATCGCGAGCGCTATGCCGCGCGCGACACCGCGCAGGTGGCGATCGCGGTGCAGGGGCCGGACGGCAAGCCCGCACGCTCGGCGGACGTGGCCTTCGCGGCGGTCGATCAGGCATTGCTCCAGCTCGCACCCAATGATTCGTGGGACGTGCTGAGCGCGATGATGGGCGATCGGCCGCTCTCCGTGCTTACCTCCACCGCGCAGATGCAGGTGGTGGGCAAGCGCCATTACGGGCGCAAGGCGGTGGAGACCGGCGGCGGTGGCGGGGCGGATTCGGCCGCGCTCAACCGCGAGAACTTCCAGCCGGTGCTGCTGTGGAAGGGCCATGTGGCGCTCGACGCCAACGGTCACGCGACCGTGCCGGTGCCGCTCAAC
>JAYRJH010000287.1:0-4163 GCA_041906415.1 Sphingomonas sp.
GGAGGCGCGCAGCGTGTCGAGGTGCATCGCGACATTCTCGTCCGCGACGATCACGATCCGCCGCCCGCGCGCGAGCGGCGCGATATGCTCGCCGGCGCGGGCGAGCAGGCCGGATTCGATCACCACCGGATAGCTGCGCGTCCCCAGTTCCACCTGCACAACGCTCACTTGCCGATCGCCTCCAGTATCGCCCGCACCGTCATGTCATGGGGCACGTTGTTGCTCGGCACCCGAATCGGGGCCTGCGCGTAGAGCGGATTGCGCACCTCGGCCAGCTCTCGCAGCACCACCGCCGGGTCCTTGCCGACCAGCAGCGGGCGGTGGTTGCGCTTGCGCACCCGCTCCACCAGCACCTCGATCGAGGCGTCGAGCCAGATCGCCAGCGCCTCCGCCAGGATCAGCGCGCGCGTCTCCTCGTTGACGAACGCGCCGCCGCCGGTGGCGATCACCTTCGGCGCCCCGTCCATCAGCCGCGCGATCACGCGCCGTTCCCCGTCGCGGAAATAAGGCTCGCCATATTGCGCGAAGATTTCGGAGATCGCCATTCCCGCGGCGGCCTCGATCTCGTGATCGGCATCGACGAAGGGCAGGCCCAGCCGCGCCGCCAGCCGCCGCCCGACGGTGGACTTGCCTGCGCCCATCAGCCCCACCAGCACGATCGGCTGGCCGTTCCATGGGGGAGAAGCGGAGGCAGGGCTTTGCAACATCGTCCTCCCGGCTATACAGCGCGGCAGCGCGGAGGCCATAGTGGACATGGCCGCGTTTTCGCCGCGCTCGGACAGGATGGATGCGATGTCTCGGTTGGTCGTCTCGCTGGTGGTGTTGCTGCTGATCGTGATCGGCGCGTTGTTCTTCTTCGCCGGGCGCACGGGCGAAAAGCCCCAGACGCGGATCGAAAAGGCGGTCGAACTTGGCAATCTCGCGGGTTAAGCTCGCCGCCGCCGCGCTGACCGCCGCCGGTCTCGCGGCGGCGGCCGTGGCGCAGGGCAACAAGTCCCCGGAATCGCTGCTGCCCCCCGGCTTCGGCGAGCCGGTGCCCCAGCAGCCCGAGCGCACGCCGCCGCAACAGCCGCAGGGCACGCCCCGGCCCGCCGCCACGCCGGCAGGTCCGGCGCCGGTGGACCTTTCCGCCGCGCTCGGCAACGGCGCGGCGCCCGCGCCGACGCCCAGCGCCTCCGCCACGCCCGATGCGGCGATGCTGGCGCGATATGAGATGCCGGCGTTCGCGCGCCGCTCGCTCGGCATCGTCGGGCCGACCGGCATGGCCGAGGGCGGGCTTGCTCCCGACGCCTGGGGCAGGGCCGACGGGCGCTATCTCGAAACATTGATGCGGCGGCTTTCCGCGCCGCTGCCGTCGCGCTGGCTGTCGATCGCGCTGCGCCGCGCGCTGCTGTCGCGAGTGGATACGCCGCGCGGATTGAATGGCGCGGATTTCGCCGCCGAGCGCGCGTGGCTGCTGCTGCGGATGGGCGAATCGGTATCGGCGCGCGCGCTGGCGCAGTCGGTGGACACGATGAACGTCACGCCGAAGCTGCGCGAGGTGTGGATGCAGGCGTCGCTGGCGACCGCCGATCCCGCCGGTCTGTGCCCGCTGACCGACGCGGCGCTTCAGCACGGCAGCCAGCCCGGCTGGGTGCTGGCGCAGGCGATGTGCGCGGCGCTGATCGGCAAGGCGGAGGAGGCGCGGCCGCTGATCGCGCAGGCGCGCCGCAGCCGCGCCGCGAACGGCATCGATCTGCAGCTGGCGCAAAAGGTGATCGGAGCGGGCGCGGACAGCCGCCAGGCGATCACGATCGAATGGACGCCGGTGACGCAGCTCACCGCATGGCGCTTCGGCCTCGCCACCGCGACGGGGATCAAGGTGCCCGATTCGCTATATGATACGGTCGGCCGGCAGGTGACTGGCTGGCGCGCGCTGGCGCCGGCGATTCCGCTGGCGGATCGGGCCGTCCCGGCCGAGCGCGCTGCGGAGATGGGCGTGCTCTCCAGCGCGGCCCTGGTGGACCTCTACGGCGCGATCGACGCGGCGGACGACATGCCCGCCGCGCTTTCCGGCACCGCATCCGACCTGCGCGACGCTTATGCCGGCGCGGACGTGGCGACGAGAATCGGAGCGCTCCGGCAATTGTGGGGCGGCGACAACAAATATGCCCGCCTGATCCTCACCGCCCGCGCGGCGGCGCGCGTCCGTCCGGTGGACGGCAAGGAGGAGGCCGACCGGATCATCGCCGCGATGCTCTCGGCGGGCATGGACCGCACCGCGATGCGCTGGCGCGACATGGTGTCGTCGGGCACCGATGGCTGGGCGCTGCTCATGCTGGCGGACCCGGATTCGGGCGCGCGGCTGAGCTACGGGCAGGTTTCCGGTTTCGCCAGCGGACGGCGGCAGCAATTGTTCTTCGCCGGGCTGGCCGGGCTGGGGCGGCTCTCCTCCAGCGATATCGAGCGCGGCGCGCAGGCGTTCGACGTGAAGATCGGCACGGACAATGCGTGGACCCGCGCGCTGGATCGCGCCACGCGCGATCGCCAGCCGGCCACCGTGCTCCTGCTCTCCGCGATCGGGATGCAAAGCGCCCGCTGGGGCGGGGTTTCGCCGGAGGCGCTTTATCGCATCGTCACCGCCCTGCGTGTCGTCGGCCTCGGCAGCGAGGCGCGGATGATCGCGACAGAGGCGCTGACGCGCGCCTGACCGCCATGGCCGGCAGCGACCGCGACCTGATCGACCGCTTCCTGGAGATGATGGCGGCGCAGGCGGGCGCGGCGCGCAACACGATCGCGGCCTATCGCAGCGACCTGATGCTCGCGTCGGAGGCGCTGGGCGGCGCGCTGGCGCAGGCGGACGGGAAGGCGATCGAGCGGCTCGGCGAAGGCTGGGCGGACCTCTCGCGTTCCAGCGTCGCGCGCAAGGCGGCGGCGCTTCGGCGCTTCTATGCCTTCCTCGTCGACGAGGGGCTGCGCAAGGACGATCCGGGCAAGGCGCTCCCCCGGCCCGGCGCGCGGCGCGCCTTGCCGAAGACGCTCTCGCACGCCGATGTCGATCGCCTGTTCGAGACGATCGCCGCGCGGCTGGCGCGTGATCCGCCCGATCCGAATGACCGGCGGATGGAGGCGCTGCTCGAATTGCTCTACGGCTCCGGCCTGCGCGCGACCGAGCTTGTGTCCTTGCCGCGCAACGCGATCCAGCCCGATCGCCCTTATCTGATCCTGCGCGGCAAGGGCGGGCGCGAGCGGCTGGTGCCCGTCTCCGATCGCGCGCGCGCGGCGGTGGCGGCGTGGCGCGAGCATGTCGCGGCGGAGCGGCCGTTTCTCTTTCCCTCGGGCAAGGGGCACCTCTCGCGCGTGCGCCTCTATCAGCTCATCCGCGCGCTGGCGCAGGAAGCGGGGATTCCGCCTGACCGGATCAGCCCGCACGTCCTTCGCCACGCGTTCGCCACGCACCTGCTTGAAGGCGGCGCGGACCTGCGCGCGCTCCAGTCGATGCTCGGCCATGCCGATATCGCGACGACCGAAATCTACACGCATGTCGATAGCCGGCGGCTGGTGGAACTGGTCAATGAACGCCATCCGCTCGTTGACGTGGCGAAGCGGGGGCCGTAGCGCAATCGGATGCCGACTTTCCTCGACTTCGAGAAGCCGATCGCCGAACTTCAGGCGCGGATCGACGAACTGCGTGAGACGAGCGCCTCGGGCGGCGTCGACCTCGGGACGGAGATCGCCAAGCTTCAGGCGAAATCCGACAAATTGCTGCGCGATACCTTCGCGAAGCTGACGCCGTGGCAGAAGACGCAGATCGCGCGCCACCCGGAACGTCCGCATTTCAAGGACTATGTGGCCGGGCTGTTCAGCGAGTTCGTGCCGCTGGCCGGCGACCGGGCCTTCGCCGACGATCAGGCGATCCTCGGCGGCTTCGCCACCTTCCGCGGCCGCCGCGTGATGGTGCTGGGGCATGAGAAGGGCGACGACACCGCATCGCGCCTCCGCCACAATTTCGGCATGGGCAAGCCGGAGGGCTATCGCAAGGCGGTGCGCCTGATGGAGCTGGCCGGGCGATTCGGGTTGCCGGTGATGACGCTGGTGGACACGTCCGGCGCGTTCCCCGGCCTTCAGGCGGAGGAGCGCGGCCAGGCCGAGGCGATCGCGCGTTCCACCGAGGCATGCCGAGC
>JAYRJH010000288.1:0-4156 GCA_041906415.1 Sphingomonas sp.
AGGTGATGACCGTCACCGAATATATGCACCCACGCCTGCGCGAGGTGTGCGAGACGATGCCCGCCGGGATCGGCGCGTTCATCCTGCGCAGCCCGCGCCTGTCGCGCTGGCTGGAACCTTTGTTCCGGCGCGGCCGGCATGTCGAGACGACCGGGCTGCGCTGGTTCCTGGCGCTACGCCTGCTGGCATCGCTCCGCGCGATCCGCCGCTCGACCTTGCGCTATCGCGAGGAGCAGGCGCGGATCGAGGACTGGCTGGTCTTCGTCCACGAAACCGCCCGGAGCGATCGCGCGGCGGCGACCG
Organism: Sphingomonas sp.; assembly: GCA_041906415.1. Classification (GTDB taxonomy): domain Bacteria; phylum Pseudomonadota; class Alphaproteobacteria; order Sphingomonadales; family Sphingomonadaceae; genus Sphingomonas. Next base: position 304 of record JAYRJH010000288.1, read on the forward strand.
AATTGCTCGCCTGCCAGCAGCTCATCAAAGGTTATTCCGACACGTTCGAGCGCGGTCTCGCCAATTTCGAGACGGTCATGCACGAGACGCGGACCTTCGTGGGCCAGCCCGATGCGGCGGATCGTATCCGCCTGCTGCGCGAAGCCGCGCTGGCCGACGAGAACGGCACGGCGCTCGGCTGCGCGCTCGCGTCCGGTCGCGCCGCCTGATCGTTCGATCCGCGAGCAGACCCGGATGTTCAGTCCCCGCATGTGGTGGATCGGCTGATGATGCCCGACCGGAGGCGCACCCAGCGCAAGTCCATTCCGAAGCTGGGGTGAGAGTGGCGGCTAACCGCGGTTTTTGAAGCGCCGGCTGTCGTTCTTTAACAGCAGCCTTGCTCCCGCTGTCCGACGGATCGAGCGGGCAGGCGGGACTGCCCGCTCAATTCCCATCGGAAATTGCCGTATCTATCGCTCCGGCCGTAGCCGGGCTTTGCAGGCTCAGCGCAGGTTGTCGGCGAGGAAATCCACGAAGGCCCGCACGCGCGCCGGCATGTTCGGGCCGCCCACGAAAACCGCGTGGATCGGCTCGATATCGCCCGGATTGAACGCCTCCAGCAGAGGGACAAGCTCGCCGCGCGCGATTTCGGCCGCCACGCTGAACGCGCCGACGCGGGTGATGCCCACGCCGTGCGCGGCCAGTTGCCCCAGCGTCTCGCCGTTGTTCGCTTCGATATTGCCCTTCACGCATAGCGAGAACTCCCGGCCGTCGCGGCGGAACGGCCAGGTCGGCTCGGCGCGGCGGAAGTTGAAGTTAAGGCAATTGTGATCGTGCAGGTCCTCCGGCGTCCGCGGTGTGCCGTGACGCGCCAGATAATCCGGCGACGCGACAATCACCCGGCCCGTCTCGCCCACCTTGCGGGCCGTCAACATGCTGTCCGCCAGCGGCCCGAAGCGCACCGCGACATCGGCCTGGCCACCCGCCACGTCCACCAGCGCGTCCGTCAGCGCGATGTCGATCAGGATATGCGGATAGAGCCGGGCGAAGCGCCCCAGCAGCGGGACTACGCGCAGCCGGCCATGCGACAGGGCCGCGCTGACGCGGAGGCGGCCGCGCGGCGCGCCCTGATCGGCGATCTCCTGCTCCGCATCGTCCAGATCGGTGAGAATCCGGCGCGCGGCCTGAAGATAGGCCTGCCCCTCGGCGGTGAGCGCCAAGGCGCGCGTCGATCGCAGCAGCAGCCGCACGCCGAGCCTCGCCTCGATCCGGTCGATCGTCCGGCTCACCGCCGACGGCGTGAGGTCGAGCGCACGCCCCGCCGCCGAGAAGCTGCCCTCGTCCACCACCGCCACGAATATGCCGAGCGCCCGCGCGCGATCCGCGCCGATCACCGCCTTTGCGTCCATGTCAAAAATCCTTCGCCGCCGGAGCCACTACAAGGCGGCGCCTTCGTCGTCCATCTATGCACCGGAATCGCAGCCGCAAGGCGCGTGGAAAACCGGGCGGCGTATCGCGCCGGCCCCATCTGACATGGAGACGATGATGAAGCTCAATCCCGGGCTGCTCGCCCTTGCGGTGGGCGCCTTCGGCATCGGCGTCACGGAGTTCGCGCCGATGGGCCTCCTGCCGGTGATCGCTAGCGATCTCGGCGTCTCGATTCCGGCGGCGGGATTGCTCATCAGCGCCTATGCGCTGGGCGTCATGATCGGCGCGCCGCTGATGACGCTCACGACCGGCAGGGTGCCGCGCCGGACCTTGCTGATCGCGCTCGCCGGCATCTTCACGCTGGGAAATCTCCTGGCCGCGATCTCCACGGGCTATTCCATGCTGCTGCTCGCGCGCGTCGTAACGTCCTTCAACCACGGGGCGTTCTTCGGGGTCGGATCGATCGTCGCCGCCGGCTTGGTCGCGCCGGAACGCCGGGCGGGCGCGGTGGCGTCGATGTTCATGGGACTGACGATCGCCAATGTCGTCGGCGTTCCGCTCGCGACATGGGCCGGGGAGCATCTCGGCTGGCGCGCCTCCTTCTGGGGCATCGCCGGGCTGGGCGTGCTGACCGTCGCCGCGCTTCGGCTGACGCTGCCGCCCCTGCCCGCGCCCGAGGGCAGCGACGCGATGGCCGAATTGCGCGTCCTCACGCGCGGCAAGGTGCTCGGCGCGCTTGCGCTGACCGTGGTGGGTTCGAGCGCGATGTTCACCGTCTTCACCTATATCGCGCCGATCCTGCGCGATGCGACGCATGCGTCGCTCGGCTTCGTCACCGCGATGCTGGTCACGTACGGCGTCGGCCTGACGGTGGGTAACTGGCTCGGCGGGCGTTTCGCGGACCGTTCGGTCGATCGCACCCTGATCGTGACGCTCGCGGCGCTCTCGGCGATCCTGATCGCCTTCGCGTTCCTGATGCCGTTCGCCGCGCCGACCGCGATCCTCGTCTTCCTGTGGGGCGTCGCCAGCTTCGCGCTGGTCCCGCCGCTCCAGATCCGCGTGATGACCGCTGCGGCGGACGCGCCGAACCTCGCCTCCTCCGTCAATATCGGCGCGTTCAATCTCGGGAACGCGATCGGCGCGGCGCTGGGCGGCGGCGTCATCGCCGCCGGGCTGGGCTATCCCTCGGTCGCCTTGGCCGGCGCGGCGACCTCGGCCCTCGGGCTGGGCGCGATATTCCTCGCCGCGCGCAGGGAGACGCCCGACCCCGCCTGCTTCGCCCCGGCATCCCTGTCCCGCGACACATGATCCCATCCCGCCGCGAAATCAGGCGGAACCGGCTCGACCGGCCACGGCGAACGGGACTAGGGAGCGTCGCATGTCGCCATCCTATCCACTCGATCGCCCCGCATGGTCCGCCCTTGCCGGACGCCACGCTGCCTTCGCCCTGACGCGCGGCGGGGCGCGGCGCTATGATCCGGCTTACGGGGTGTTCGCCTCCGTAGAGGATCGCTCCGACGCCAGCCTCGCCGCCCTTGGTGCGCTGATCGCGGAACATGGCGACGTGGCGCTGCTGGAGATCGACCCGCCCATCGGAGCGCCGGGCGTCGCGATCGCCTCGCAGGATGCCGGCGTCCAGATGGTGGCGACGGCGATCATGCCGGGGGCGCCGCCCGACGCGGCGATCCTGCCGCTCGGCGACGCGGATGCGGCGGAGATGCTTGCGCTTGCCACGCTCACCCAGCCGGGGCCGTTCTTCGCGCGCACGCACCTGCTGGGAGGCTTCTTCGGCATCAGGGTGGACGGGCAGCTCGTCGCAATGGCCGGCGAGCGGATGAAGCCGGAGGGCTTCACCGAGGTGAGCGGCGTGTGCACCCATCCCGATCATCGCGGGCGCGAGCTTGCGGGAGCGCTGATGCGCGTGGTGGCGACGCGCATCCTCGATCGCGGAGAGGTGCCGTTCCTCCACGCCTATGCCAGCAATCGCGGGGCGATCGCGCTTTACGAGGCGCTGGGGTTCGGCATCCGGCACGAGGTGCTGATGACGCGGCTGACCCGCGCCTGAAACCCCACGCCGGGCGAGGCCGCCCTCGCCCGGCGCGGCGCTTCTACTTGCGCGCGGCGATCCATGCGTCGACCTGCCGCTCGAGGATCGACAGCGGCAGCGATCCGGAGCCGATCAGCAGATCGTGAAAGCCCTTGATGTCGAATTTCGGCCCCAGTTCCCGCTCGGCGCGACGGCGCAGCTCCATGATCTTGAGCATGCCGATCTTGTAGCCGGTCGCCTGCCCCGGCAGCGTGATGTAGCGGCGAACCTCCGAACGCGCCTGATCGGGCGAGGCGCGGCCGCTGGCGATCAGGTAGGCGACCGCCTGATCCTCCGTCCAGCCCTTGGCGTGGATGCCGGTATCGACCACGAGGCGCGCGGCGCGGAACACTTCCGCTT
>JAYRJH010000289.1:0-4136 GCA_041906415.1 Sphingomonas sp.
GGCCGGTGCCCTCCAATTACGATCAGCCGCTCGCGGCCTTCGATCCCGATGCCCTGATATCCGCCCGGCCGGAAGAGCGGTTCGAGACGTTTCCGCTGCCCGGCGCGGCGGAGGTGGCGGGCCAGCCGCAGGCCTCGATCACGGCCCTGCTGGAGCGGCTGGAGCGGGGCGCGACCCGCCGCGCGGCCGCGCGCGGGCGGCTTGCGGCCAATTAAAGGCCGCTCCGTGCCCCAAAACCGCCGCAACTGGCGGTGAAGGCCGGTTGATGGCCTATCGTTCAGCGGCTCCCCTTGCCGCCCTCATGTTCTCGGCGGCGCCCGCCATGGCGGAAACCCCGATCCTCGGCCCGGAGGCGGCGCGCTGCCAGCCGGGCGGCGGACCGGCGATCCTGGTGTCGATCAGCGGCCTGCGGACTCGCAACGGCACGGTGCGCGTCCGCACCTTCGGCGGCGCGACCTCCACATGGTTCGACAAGACCAAATGGCAGACGAAGGTGGAGATCCCCACCCCCCACGCCGAGCCGATCCGCGTCTGCATGCCGGTCGCCGCGCCGGGCGAATATGCGATCGACGTGCGCCACGACGCCAACGCCAACAACCAGACCGACCGCTCCGACGGCGGCGGCGCAAGCGGCAACCCGCGCGTGACGGTGTGGGATTTCATCTTCGGCCGGAAGCCCTCGCCGAAGCGGACGGCGGTGAAGGTGGGGCAGGGCACCACCGAGATTTCCGTGACGATGATGTATCTGAGCGGCACCTCGCTGAAGCCGCTGAGCGAGATCGGCCGGTAAAGCTACGGGATGAAGCGGCTCACCAGCGCCGCCACGACGACCGCCGCGAGGATGGCGACGATCGTTTCCGAGATCGAGTGCGCGTTCCACTCCCAGACTTCCAGCCCGGCATAGCCCGGCATGTTCGCGCGCAGGCCGCCGCCGAATCGCTCGATCCACTGATATTCGCGCTGGGTGATCTCGCGCACCACGCACACCGCCGCCGCCGCGAAACATCCGATCCAGATCGCGGCCCTGTTCGACGCGCCGAGCCAATAGCCGATCGCCCAGCAGGCCAACTGGATACCAAGGGCGACAGGAACGTGCGCGAACATGGTCGTTCAACGCCTCCACGATTGCCGGGTTGCCTCGCGCATCGGGCATGCGAGGCGGCGCTTCGTAATCGGATGACGCATTTGTAACGCCCTGTGACCGGCGCTTCCATATACGCTCACCGGATCGCAGGCGCCTTGCCCGGAGTCGGAGAAATGCGGATCGAGCACATCGGAAAGCCCCGCGCGGCCTTGGCCTGCGCGCTCTTGGCGCTTTCGAGCCAGAGCATCGCGCAGACCTATGTCGTTCAGCGGATCGGGCCAGCGCCGGCAAAGGGATATGCGGACATGCATATCTCGAAATCGGCGATTGCGGGACAACAGATCCGGCTCTGGTGGGCGACGCTGCTGAATCCGGACTGCACGATGGCCGGCACGATGACTACCGAGATCGTCTCCCCGCCTCGCCACGGGCAGGCCAGTATCTCGGAAGGCGAAATCTATCCCGAATATCGCCAGCCGAATCCCCGGGTCGCATGCGATGCCCGCAAGGTGCCGGGAAAGCAGGCCTTTTATACCGCCTCCGCCGATTTCCACGGCCACGACAAGGTCGTCATCCAGAATGCGACGTCCGAAGGCCGGATAAGGCGGGTCATCATCGATATCGACGTGCGGTAGGCGGCGGCCGAAGCGCCCGGTTTCCCGCCGTCATTCCCGGAAAGGCCGCGGCGGGCGCGGCTCCCCGAATCGAAACCGCCGGCCCCTTTCGGATGCCGGCGGCGCCTGGATCACAGGTCGATCAGAATCCGCGTCGGATCTTCCATCGCGTTCTTCAGCGCGACGAGGAAGGTCACCGCCTCGCGTCCATCGATCAGGCGGTGGTCGTAGCTGAGCGCCAGATACATCATCGGGCGCACCACAACCTGCCCGTCGCGCACCACCGGACGGTCCTCGATCCGGTGCAGGCCCAGCACCGCCGACTGCGGCGGGTTGATGATCGGGGTGGACATCAGGCTGCCGAACACGCCGCCGTTGGAGATGGTGAAGGTGCCGCCCTTCATCTCGTCCATCTTGAGCGTGCCGTCCTTGGCGCGGCGGCCGAAGTCGCCGATCGTCTTCTCGATGCCGGCGACGGAAAGCTGGTCCGCATCGCGGATCACCGGCACGACGAGGCCGTTCGGCGCGCTGACCGCGACCGAGATATCGGCATAATCGTGATAGACGATCTCATCGCCCTCGATCGAGGCGTTGACGGACGGGATGTCCTTCAGCGCCATGCACGCGGCCTTCACGAAGAAGCCCATGAAGCCCAGCCGCACGCCGTGCTTCTTCTCGAACAGGTCCTTGTATCTGGCGCGCGCCTCGATCACCGCCGTCATATCCACGTCGTTGAACGTGGTGAGCATCGCGGCGGTGTTCTGCGCGTCCTTCAGGCGCTTGGCGATCGTCTGGCGCAGGCGCGTCATCCGCACCCGCTCCTCCTTGCGGCCGGAAGCGGCGGGGGAGGAGGAAGCGGCAGGCGCGGACGGCGCGGCCTTGGCCGTGGCGGCGGCGGCGACGTCCTCCTTGGTCAGGCGGCCGTCCTTGCCGGTGCCCTTGATCGTCGCCGGGTCCACGCCATGCTCCAGCACCGCGCGGCGCACCGAGGGCGAGAGCGCGGCGGGCGCATCCTCGCCAGGCGCAGGCGCGGCAGCCGGAGCGGGCGCGGCGGCGGCAGGCGCCGGGGCAGCCGCGGCCGCGCCGTCACCCGCCTCGATCGTCGCGATCATGGCGCCGACTTCCACCGTGTCGCCGACCTGCACGGCATGCTGGCCCATGACGCCGGCAACGGGGGAGGGCACCTCGACCGAAACCTTGTCCGTCTCAAGGCTGGCGATCGGTTCGTCCGCCGCCACCTTGTCGCCCGGCTGCTTGAGCCATTCGCCCAAGGTCGCCTCAGTGATCGATTCGCCCAAAGTGGGGACCAGAACTTCGGTTGCCATCTCTACCTCGTCATCCCGGCGATCACCGGGAGCTTGCTGCAATCATGAGGCCCCGGCGGTGAACGCCGGGGCGACGGAACGTCACGCGCCGGGCTTGCCGGCCTTTTTCGCCGCATCGCCCTCGCGGGTGCGGCGGATCTCCTCGCGCACATTGTGGCCCAGCGCGTCGGCCACCAATGCGCCCTGCTCGGCCTGATGGCGCTTCATCAGCCCGGTCGCGGGCGAGGCGGAGGCCGCGCGGCCCGCGTAGCGCGGCCGCTTCACCCGGCAATCCGCCTGGACGAGCGATTGCTCGATATACGGCTCGACGAAGAACCAATAGCCGTTGTTGCGCGGCTCTTCCTGCGTCCAGACCACATCCTCGAGGTGCGGCATCCGCGCGATGCGGGCCGCCAGCGCATCGCCGGGGAAGGGATAGAGCTGCTCGATGCGGACGATCTGGGTGTTCGTGTCGCCCGCCGCGTCGCGCGCCTCGATCAGGTCGTAGGCGACCTTGCCGGTGCACAGCACCAGCCGCTTCGTATCCGCATCCGCCGGCGCGGACGGATCGGAGAGGATGCGGCGGAAGTGGCTGTCGCCCATGAAGTCCGCCGCGCTCGACACCGCCATCTTGTGCCGCAGCAGCGATTTCGGCGTGAAGACGATCAGTGGCTTGCGGAACGAACGGTGCATCTGCCGGCGCAGCAGGTGGAAGTAATTGGCCGGCGTGGTGCAGTTGGCGACCTGCATGTTGTCGCCCGCGCAGAGCTGGAGGAAGCGCTCCGGCCGTGCCGAGCTATGCTCCGGCCCTTGCCCCTCGTAGCCATGCGGCAGCAGCATCACGAGGCCGTTGGCGCGCAGCCACTTGGCCTCGCCGCTCGCGATGAACTGGTCGATCATGATCTGCGCGCCGTTCGCGAAATCGCCGAATTGCGCTTCCCACAGCACGAGCGTCTTCGGATCGGCCAGCGCATAGCCATATTCGAAGCCGAGCACGCCATATTCGGAGAGCGGGCTGTCCAGCACCTCGAAATTGCCGTGCTCGACATGGGCGAGCGGGACATATTTGTGCTCGTCGTTCTGGTCGACCCACACGGCATGGCGCTGCGAGAAGGTGCCGCGCCCGGAATCCTG